>JAEZYO010000643.1 GCA_023419055.1 Pseudomonadota bacterium
GCGTGCGGGTGTCTATCACCGTGAGCCTCTCGGTGGCCGAGCTCATCACGCGGGCAGCGGAGCACGTGCACGCGAGTGAGCCGATGTTCATCATTGGCGCCACCCTGGCTCACATCGGCCGTCTCCAGCGTTTCTTCCGGGCGATCCACGCCGATGGTCCCGAGGAGGCGCAGGCGATCAGGGCGGATATCGAGAGAATCAAACTGCCGGTGCGGTACCAGTACCTGCGCCGTTCGAAGCGCAGCTGACAATATGCGGCGCTAGCACTCGCCCGGCGTGGGAGGTGGTGAAGCTTGACGCCGAGCATCCACTCGAGCGCAAGATTCCTGACTCGTGGCGCCAATTGCGACATACGGCTTCGGCCGGTGTCCCGCCGTCTGTTTCTGCAAGCAATGGTCGCCTAACTGTCACCCCAGGGCCGTTTCATAGACTTATCGCGGAGAGTTGTTCCTGAACCCGACTGAGCGCCGCTGCGACGACTTCGGCGACTCCCTGCACGGTACGCTCAACGTCGATAGCGACACGCGATTGCGTCAGGATTTCCGCCGGGGTTGCGCCGCGCTGAACCGCGAGCGCTAGCCCCATGGCGACATCCCTGCGAGCGGCGTTCTTGACCCGAGCCGCCTCCCTAGCGATGCCGACCGCAAGATCTGCCCTGTCCTTCTCAGTCGTCAGCCACACGACCAGCGGAATGGCCGCTGACTCCATGTCTAGTGTCGATACAATGATAGCGTCTGTCACGAACAGCGATCGCGCGGCCGTCGACGGCAACTCTTGGAGCGGTACGTACACAATGGACAGTCCACTCGGAGACGTCGTCTCCTCGCGAAACCACCCGCCGAGGGACGCCACGCGAATTCGGCAAACTGTCTGCCTCTCGCCCGGAACCCTAACGAGGAGCGGCAGCGCCATCCTACCTTCCCACGCGGGAACGATCGCGACACGCTCTGCAAAGGGCCCAACGCTGTGAGCACTGACGCCACCAGACGAAAAGCCGAAACCGCTGGAACGGTTGCCCGCCTTCCACGCAGGCCAAGGGCGCGGTGGCACGCGGGGGAATACCAAGTCCGGCGCTTGCAAGAAGCGCGGAAGAAGGCTGAACGGACCGATCTGAATCTCGGGACGCCTTGCCGGAATGACGGTGATGCAGGTCTCTGTAAACTTGCCGTGGTCATCCGTCACCCTCAGACATGAGTATGAGCGGGGCGCAAACCCGGTCATCAATGCCATTCCAGGTCCCACAGGCGTTTCACCAAATTCGTGCTTCTCTACAAAACGGCAGGAGTCGCCCTGTGTTGATGAATTGGTCTGATCGGAATGACGCCATTCGTACTGAGCTATCACGCCGCCAGGTGCCCAGGAGGGCTTTGCATTGAGAATATACTCACGGCCGGCGACAGGAACTGGCGCAAGGGTGACCTCCGGAGCGCGCCGCGACTTCGGTGTTCTTAGATCGCCCTGAGCCATGACCACCGACGGCCAAATAGACACGGATCGCAGCGAAGCTTCGATTCCCAGGTCTCTCATTGACCCGATGCTCAACAGCTGCAGCAACGCTGGTTGTGCTATGAATTCCGACAGAACGTTTCCGGCGGCTCCGCCCTGGATGGCGATCCTTATGGCCTCTTCGAGTCTTGTCTTGAGCGCGTCGCCGAGAAGGAAGTTGGCGACATCTGCGTAAAACTCACCGAAAGTCACTGAGACACTCGACACCGCGACAGCGATCATGCCGCTCGACGTAACACTGAGCGACGCTAACGCCGAAAACGTTGCAGTTAAACCCGGAATCAGTGCTCCCGAATTGTTTACGGAAATCGCCCCAGCGAGCCGAAATCCACCGTCCGAGAGGTCTACATCCAGATCTGTCAACGTCACGGTCTGCCAATTCCAGCAACCTGAGAACGGCCATGGGGCGTCCACGGTGCATCTGTGCGCGAGTCTGTGAGGAAGAGGCATCAACTCGGAGAGTCGCTGCCTAACCTTCGCAAGCACCCGCTCACCAGGCATCGCTAGCGCCCAGTCCGACGTTCCGAATACTCCAACCAATTCGGCCGTGGTTCCGGCAGACTGCCGAGAGTCGTTGAACCCAACGGAAAGCACACGCACCTACTTTGATCCTAGGCCGCTAGCCACGCGCGTTCGGAACGGGCGCTCAACGGGACCGAGCGAGGGTAGAGGTAGAACGCGAGGCGAGAACTGCTTTAGAAGGATGGGCACCAGTTTGCGCACTGCAGCCGCGAAAGCGGGGTTATCAGCGTGTACGACGATGCTTCCCTTCGGGGCCACTACTATGTCGAGACTGACGAGGCTCAGCGGGTCAATGGGTGCGGGATCTCCCGCTGGCAGGTGAGCCCTACAAAGCAGAGGGATGTGGGCGACGCCGCTTTCGCCGACGTCAGTTGCATCTGACGCTTGCCTTGCGTTCACGAACACCTGCGTCGGTATAGCAAACGTCACGGGAGTGTGGCTAAGCGATATGGTGAGCGAGGGGCAATGCACAACGTAATCGTATCGTAGACCGTTTGCGTAGTGGACGCCTCGATGAGGGATCGCTTCTTCGGCGTGCATGCTCTGGAGGACCCGGCGCAAGGCTTCTTCGCGCACCTGGATTATTATGTCAAACTTACCGAGCGCAGGAGCGGGCACGGCATTCTCCTTGTCAGCTAGGGCTGAAGAGTCACGTCAAACGTTACTGAGCACGGGTGACCAGTGATCACGGCCAGCGCTACTGGGTCAAACGAGCCGCCATCTTCAGGTGCGCTGAAGGAAAGCAGTTGCCCGGTGACATCACGGAAGAATATGCCCCACACGAATGACTTCAGGTCTACGCAGGGAGACAGGTAGAAGGTCAACCCGGAACCAGGTGGGAAGACGCCGGGAGCGATTAGGGGAACGACGCCAGCGACGTTCTGCATGTCGTAGAAGACCTGCATTTCTTCCCATACGATTCCGGAGTTATTCACCAAGGTGACTTGGTAAGGTGGCTGATCCGCCGCGAGTGCCGCTTGGTCTACGTGGTGAGTGCCGATTCCAGTTAATGCCAACAGGCGTTGAATCATGGTGACCCCAGTATGGCCGCGATATCGCAATCGTCGACATCCATGCCCTTCAGCGTCGCCGCGACCTCCTCCGCTTCCGACGCGAGGAGTTGCACCGGAAGCTGGCGAGACTGCCTCATGGTGTGGATGTAGCGGCGCCGGTCGACTGGTCGGCGAAGAAGATAACGGCAGGTAAGTCCCGCCTCCAGGGCCGCATCAAGTGAAGTCATATTGGTGAGGTCGTCAGCGATCGGGATGAACGCCGTCAAGTGCTGCAGGTCGTCCCTTAGGCCGGTCAAAAATGAGCGCCAGGGCTCCGGCAGTTCCGGAACGTCTTCGCGTGGAAATGCCCGAAGAAGTTTGGCCATCACCACTGCGGGTCCTACTACTCCGTTCCGCACCAAATCACGTAGGCGTTCATCACAGTTCATGCTCCTTATCACTGCAGGCGAAATGTGTTTGTAGTACTTGTAGAAGTACTCAAACTCCTCACGGCCCCATCGACTTCGTCGTATTACGGTGTCTCGCAGGGCCTTGAGTAGTGCGATGCCCTCTGAACGGGGCGTTCCCAGTGCAGCGGTCGCAATGAAGCATCCTCCTCCTCCTCCTCCTCCTGCGCCCCCGCCCGCGCCTGCGCTGGGGGGTGGGAGACACCCTCCTGCATGAGACGAACGCGAAGGAAGGCCAAGGTACTGGCGGTACTCGTTCTCGCGGGATATTGCGGACACTTCCGGCGCGGCGGGGTTGAAGGCCCCGGTAACTAGGTCAAAGACGTGAGCAAGTTCATGCAAGAGGAGAACATCCGACGGAAAGCTAACCTGCTGCCCACCGCCGCCGTCCACCCAAAAGCCGCCGCCTCCACATCCCGTCACGTCGTAGACGACGTCGACAACGTTCGGAGCGGGATACTGATCGTACGCGACCGTACCCGCAACATCGCGCAGCGCCAGGCCTTGCGCTGGGAATACTCCGAAGTGACTGTCGCAGGCACGAATGCCTATCCATGTGGGCACGGAGAGCAGAGCGTCGAGAATATATGTGCCTGGAGAACTGACTACCGGTCCTTCGTCGAATCGCACTTGCCCTGTACCGCGTAGGTCCGCCGCAGCATCATAGCCGACATCGATCACAAGCGTGGGATCGTCCGCCACTTTGATGAGGTCGGCCACAAGACGGTCAGTGAATTGATTGTACAGCAGGACGACGGGCATGGCGTGTGATCTCTCAACGCGGGGTGATGATCAGCTTCTTATCGCCGCCGAGTGCAGCAGCAAGGGCTGCTTGCGCTGAGGCCGTCAGCCGTTTCGCCAGCCCAACAGAAGGGGTGTCACGCCTTAGGCGCAACAGCAATTCGAGAGTGGCCGATTCCGCGCGTGAAAGCCCAGCCAGTTCCTCATCGCGTGGCGTTCCATCTCGAAGCAGGTCTGCCGCACGTTTCAGGTGCGGGGGCATCTGTCCGCTCGTTCCGCCTGGCATGATGGCCTCCTAAGACGCATTGTCGCTTGCCCCCCCCCGGCTCGGCCAGCGTGTGTGTAGTTTCAACGGCGAGTGTGGGTCGTGTACTGCACTTGCGAAGCGACGTCGAGGGGTAGGCTCGGGTTGACTCGGGTGGGCTACGCGTACGCGCGATACCCTAACGGCGTCCAGGAGCTGCGAGACCCCTCGGTGCTCGCAAACTCAGCTGTCTTTGCCGGAATCGCCAGGATTGCTTCAGACGGCCGTTACCACGTGCATGCGATGTGGAGCCCCTCCATCAGCGCCACAAACGAGTACGCGGTCCCAGGTGGGTGTCCTGTTCTGCTGTCCGTTGACGGTCGGCGCGGCATGGCACACAGTGACAGGCATAGTAACCCGTGGCGGCGTGAATGCCGCGAAGGGGCGCTTCGAGGTTTGGCTCGAAGGAGGTCGGCGTGGCAACCCTGGTCGCTCTGCTGCTCCGCTGCGGGCTCGAGGCGAACGTGGATGTCCTCGCGGCGATCGTGAGCGTCGAGTCGGGTGGGAACTCGGTCGCGCTCGCGGTCAACGGAGACCTCGAGCTCGTCCGGCAGCCGCGCGACCTCGGTGAGGCTGTGGCGATGGCCCGGTGGCTCGCCGAGCACGGGCACTCCTTCGACGCCGGGATTGCGCAGGTGAACAGCGCGAACCTGGCGCGACTCGGGCTCGACGCTGCAAGCGTCTTCGATACGTGCACGAACCTCCGCGCGGCCAGCCGGGTTCTGGAGGAGTGCCTCGAGCGCGCGGGCGAGCAATGGCGGGACGGCGACCGAAGAATGGCGGCTGCGGTTTCCTGCTACAATACCGGCCACCTCACCCGAGGCATCGCGAACGGCTACGTCGAGGCGGTCCGGGCGGCGGGCGCGCCCCTCGGATCGTCCGAGCTTCCCCGCCGGCGGGCGGCCCGGCCCGCGGTGCGCGGAGGTCGGAGCACGCTGCACGCGGGGCCAGGCGCCGGACCGGAGCAGCGCGTGCCGGCCGTTCCCGCTCGGGCGGACGCGTTCGCGGCCCCTCTCACGGAGGCGTTCCGCGCGCAACGCGGAGCGGAGCAAGCGCCATGACGGATACGAACGCGCCCTCCACGGCGGTCGGGCCGGCCGCGAACATGCCGCCGTTCTACTCGTGGCGGGACAAGTACGGCCGGGAGCACCCCGACATCCCGCGCTGCATGGGCGAAACGAAGCCACGAAACGCACACTCCAAATGGCGCACCTGGCACGAGTGCAAGCGCAAGGGCGTCGTGAAGCGCGGGACCTACGGCAACCGCGAGGCCTGGTTCTGCCTGCAGCACGACCCCAGGCGAGAGGATGACCGGCGCGTCGCGGCGCTGGCGCCAGCGCTCCTGGCCCTCGTGCGCGAGGCGCTCGACCTCGTTCCTAACGTGAAGCGGTCGGCTGAGTGGCGGCGCCGCACCGAGGCGATCCTTGCCCGTGCCGACTGCGCCGGCCGGACCGGCCGCGAGCAAAGGTGATTCACGGCGCCGGCGAACCGGCGCGAAGGACGGAGGAACCCGATGAAGACGAGAATCGAGAAGCTGGTCGTGGTGGTCGCGACGATGTTCTGGACGATGGCGGCGAACGCCCAGGGGCTCTCCCAGGCCCGCACGACGCTCCAGAGCTTCCAGTCGGAGCTCCTGCTCTTCGTTCCGATCGTCGCCGTCGTGTCGCTCATCATCCTCGCGGTCCTGTGGGGGCTCCGGGTCATCCACTTCAGGACGCTGGCGCAGTGGGGCGGTGGGGTGCTCCTCGTCGGCTGCGCGACCCAACTCGTGAACATGCTCCTCTCGTGAGGTCCGGGTCATGGCCACGCGCTTCCCGCTGTTCAAGGGCGCGACCCGCGTCCCGACCGTCGCGGGCGTCCCGCTCGTCCCGGCCGTGGTCCTCGTCATCTCGGTGGCGAGCGTCACGGTCATCTTCGGGATGTGGTGGCTCGCGCTCCTCGTACCGGGCTGGCCGCTCATGGCGCAGATCACGCGCACGGACGATCGCGCGTTCCGGATCGCCTGGCTCTGGGTGCAGACGAGGCTCGCGAACCGGCTCCACTCGCTTCTCGCCGGCGGCGGCGATCTCTGGGGCGCATCCAGCTACGCGCTCGCCGAGACGCGCCGCCGGAGTTGGGAAGGGAAGGACAGCCGATGGGCGGGGTGAACGTAGAGCGGGCACGCCGCTGCGAGCGGCCGGCGGCCGACTTCATCCCGTACTCGCACCACGTCACGCCAAGCATCGTGGCGACGAAGGGCGGCGAGTACCTGTCCGTCTGGGCCATCGGCGGCCGGGCCCACGAGTCGGCGTCCAGCGAGGACGTCGCGTCGTGGGTCGTCGATCTCAACAACGCCTGGCGAGGGATCTCCGAGGCCGGCGTCGCCTTCTGGTCGCACGTCGTCCGCCGGCGCGCCCAGGAGTTCCCGGCAGGCGACTTCGATGGCGTGTTCCCGCGGAGGCTCGACGCCGCCTACCGGGCGACCCTGCGCCGCTCCCGGTTCATGGTGAACGAGCTGTACCTCGCCCCCGTGCTCCGGACCGTGGGCGACGAGGTCCTCGAGACGCTCGGCCGCGGCGAGCGAGAGAACCTCGACACGAAGCAGAAGCGCCAGGCCGACGGCATCACCAAACTCGACGAGATCAACCGGACGCTTCGTATGACGCTGAGGCGCTACGATGCGGCGGTGCTCGGCGCCTACGAAGGGCCCGGAGGCCGCGCGTTCTCGGCGGTGCTCGAGGCCGTGGCGCAACTCCTGAATGGAGAGCGGCTCCGCATCCCGATCTGCCGAGGCCGCTTCGCCGATTACCTGGCCCTGAACCGGGTCCTCTTCGCTCGGCACGGCGAGATCGGCGAGCTCCGGCTCCCGGACCGCGTCCGCCGGTTCGGGATGCTGGAGCTCTTCGAGTACGACGGGAAGGGTACGGTCGCCGGCGAGCTGGACGGCCTCCTGCGCGCAGACTTCGAGTTCATCCTCACCCAGAGCTTCAGCGCGCTGTCAAAGGAGGCCGCGAAGGGCTTCCTGGGTCGCCACAAGCAGCGGCTCGTTGACGCCCGGGACGTGGCGAAGAGTCAGGTCGGCGAGATCGATGCCGCCCTCGACCAGCTCATGTCGGGGCAGTTCGTCCTCGGGGAGCACCACGCGACGCTGCTCGCCTTCGGCGAGGAGGTCGACGAGGTCCGCGATCACCTGGCCTGGGCGCGCTCGGAGCTGCTCGACAGGGGCATCGTGGCGAAGCCGCTCGACCTGGCGCTCGAGGCGGGCTTCTGGGCGCAGCTCCCGGGGAACTTCCGGTGGCGGCCCCGCCCGATGGCGATCACCTCGCAGAACTTCCTCTGCTTCTCGCCCTTCCACAACTTCATGTCTGGGAAGCCCGACGGGAACCCGTGGGGCCCGGCGGTCACGGTGCTCCGGACGGCGAGCGGCACGCCGCTCTACTTCAACTTCCACGCCTCCCCGGAGGGCCAGGACTCCGAGGGCGATCGGCTGCTCGGGAACACCCTCATCCTCGGGCAGTCGAGCGCCGGGAAGACGGTCCTCCTCGGCTTCCTGCTCGCGCAGGCCCAGAAGTACCGGCCGACGGTGGTGGCCTTCGACAAGGACCGCGGCCTCGAGATCGCCGTCCGGGCGATGGGCGGGCGCTACTTCCCCCTGAAGAGCGGCGAGCCGACGGGCTGGAATCCGTTCCAGCTCGAGCCCACGAGCCGGAACATCCTCTTCCTGAAGGACCTCGTGAAGGCCCTCGTCGCAAGCGGCGGCTCCCCGCTCACGCAGCGCGATGTCGAGGAGATCGATCGCGCCGTGAACACGACGATGACGCTCATCGATCCGCGCGACCGGCGGCTCTCGTTACTCCTCCAGTCCTTGCCCGACCCGGCCGGCGAGGACGATGCCCACCCCAGCGTCGCGGCGCGGCTCCGGCGGTGGTGCGAGGGCGGTCAGTACGGCTGGGTGTTCGACAACGCGAGGGACCTGCTCGACCTCTCCACCCACCGCCTGTACGGGTTCGACCTCACCGAGTTCCTCGACTCCGCCGAGGCCCGCGGGCCGATGATGAAGTACCTCGTGTACCGCACGGAGGCGATGCTCGACGGCCGCCGCTTCATCTACGTCTTCGACGAGTGGTGGCGGGCGCTCTCGGGCGAGGACTTTGCGGAGCTCACGAAGAACAAGGGGAAGACCATCCGCAAGCAGGACGGGTTCCTCGTCCTCTCGACCCAGGAGCCCGACGACGCGCTCCGGAATCCCGTCGGCAAGTCGGTCATCCAGCAGTGCGCGACGCTGATCCTGCTCCGGAACCCCAACGCCACGCGCGAGGACTACGTCGAGGGGCTGAAGCTGAGCGAGCCGGAGTACGAGCTCGTACGCAAGCTGCCCGAGGACTCCCGCCAGTTCCTCGTGAAGCAGGGAGCGAGCTCGGCGCTCGCGGAGCTGGATCTCTCCGCCCTGCAGGCGGAGCTGCTCGTGCTCTCCGGGACCCCTGACCGCGCGCGGCTCGCGGCAGAGCTTTCGGCAGCCTGCGGCGAGGCCCCGGAGGCGTGGCTCCCGCGCTTCTGGGAGCGGCTGGGCATGAACGCGGACGAACCACGAGGAGGAGAGCCATGATCTCATCCGAGGTCATCGAGGAGGTGCGGCGGCTCGTAGATCCCGTCGCGCTGATCGGTCGCCGGGTCAAGCTCTGGAAGTGCGGGAACGGCTACTCGGGCTCCTGCCCCTTCCACGAGGAGCGCGAAGCGAGCTTCCGCGTGTACCCGAAGGAGAAGCGCTTCGTGTGCTTCGGCTGTGGGGCGAGCGGCGACGTCTTCCAGTTCTTCCAGCGGGCCGACGGGAAAGCGTTCCCGCTCATCGTGCGCGAACTGGGCGCCTCGGTCGGGATCGTCATCCCGCGCGACCGCCCGCCCACGCCGGAGGAGCAGCGCGGGCGGGAGGTGCGGATGGCGCTCTACGCCGCGTGCGAGGTCGCCGCGTGCCAGTGGCAGCGGAACCTCTGGGGCGCGCACGGCGAGAAGGCGAGGAAGTACCTCGCCAGCCGCGGCGTCCGGGATGAGACCGCGCGCGCGTTCCGGCTCGGGTATGCGCTCGCGGACTGGCACGATCTCGAGCGCGGGCTCACGACCGCGCACATCGCGGCCCGCGTCCAGGAGGCGGCCGGCCTCGTCGTGGCACGTGCGGCTCAGGACGGCTCGGGCCAGCATCACGACCGTTTCCGGTGGAGAATCATGTTCCCCATCGGCGACGCCGAGGGGCGGGTGATCGGGTTCGGCGGGCGGGCCATCGACGCGGACGCCGAGCCGAGATACCTGAACGGCCCCGAGACGCCGCTCTACAAGAAGTCCCGGACCTTGTACGGCCTCCACACCGCGCGCGAGGCAATCCGGCGGCGGGGGAGGGCGATCGCCGTCGAGGGATACTTCGACGTCCTCGCCCTGCATCAGGCGGGATTCGCCGAGGTCGTCGGCACGGCCGGGACCGCGCTCTCGTCGGAGCAAGTCGGCCTGCTCGAGGCGAGCGGCTGCCGCGAGCTCGTGCTCCTCTTCGACGCGGACGAGGCCGGCGGCATGGCCGCGAGCCGCGCGGCGGCGCTGCTCCTCCAGTCGAACCTCTCGTCCCTCGTTGCCGAGATTCCCGCGACCGCTGGCGGCCCGCACGATCCGGACGTGCTCGTTGCGCGCTCCGGCAGGCGCGGAGTCGAGGACGTCCTCGCGGCGGCCCGACCTCTGACCGAGTACCTCATCGAGGACGCGATCCGCCGCCACGCCGGCGGCGTTGGCCCGCAGGCCCCGGTGGAGCACAAGCTCGCCGTCATCCGGGCGCTCACGCCCTTCGTCCTCGCCGTCCCCGAAGGCCTCCCCCGCTCCACGTTCGAGCGGATGCTGGCGCGGCGGCTCGACATCGACATCGGCCCGATGCGGGCCGAGTACCGCCGTGCGGCCAGCACGGCAGAGGAGAGGACGCGATGACCCTGTTCAAGACGTGCGTGGCGATCGCGGGAGCGAGCCTCGTGGCCGCGGGGGTTGCGCGGGCCGGAGGCTGGCCGGTGTTCGACGCCTCGAGCTTCAGCCAGCTCACGATGACGGTGAAGACCTTGTCGCAGCAGCTCAACGAGCTACAGGCCACGTACCGCGCCCTGAACGGCGTCCGCGGTTTCGGGGGCATGCTCAACGATCCGGCGCTCCGGCAGTACCTCCCGCCCGAGTGGATGAAGGTCTACGACGAGGCGATGGCGGGCGGCCACGCCGGGATCTCCGGGCCCCTCCAGGCGGTCCGGTCCGCGGAGCAGCTCCGCGGCTCGGTCGCAGACGCGCAGGCCAGCATTACAGCCCGGAGCAGGAACGCGTCCATGACCGACAAGGCGGTCGGCCTCCGCGCCTTCGAGGGCGCGCGGGCGAGGCTTGCGCAAATCGAGCAGCTCATGGGCCAGATCAACCTGACCCGGGATCCGAAGGGGATCGCGGAGCTCCAGGCGCGCATCGCCGTCGAGCAGGCTGCCGTCCAGAACGAGACAACCAAGCTGCAGCTCGTGGCCATGCTCCAGCGTGCGGAGGAGCGGCTCATCGAGCAGCAGAAGAGCGATCTCGCGCAGCGCATCCTGAGCTCGTCCAACCAGGGAATGCCCGCGTGCTGCTCGAGCAGGCTCGAGCGCTGACGCGCACGGAGGTCGAGCGTGTTCCGCCTCTTCACACCGCTGTTCAGCGAGATCGATCGCGTCACCATCGTCTTCACCCGGGACGTGTCCTCGCGCGTCATCGCGGGGATCACGCCGGTCCTCTCCGCCGGGCTCACCGTCTGGTTCATCACCTGGGGGATCCTGCTCATGCGCGGCGCCGTCGAGCAGCCGGTGCGTGAGTTCCTGGGGAAGGTGATCCGGACGGCGCTCATCGTCTCGGTCGCCCTGGGGGCCGGGCTCTACCAAGCCGACGTCGCGGAGGTCATCCGGACCGCGCCCGACGAGCTCGCCGCGGTGGTTGCGGGGAGAGAGGTGACTCTCGGGTTCGACGTGGATCCCCTCGGAACGGAGAGCCGTCAGGCGGCGCTCATCGACCTCGCCGCTGGGCGAGGACTCGCCAAGGCGCAGGACGCGTTCGAGAAGGGCGGGATCCTCACGCAGCAGGGCGTCGCCTTCTACACCTTCGGGGTTCTCATCCTGCTCGCGACCGTGATCATGGTCGGGGTTGGCGGAGCGCTGATCCTCGTCGCGAAGGTGATGCTTGCCCTGCTCGCCGCCCTCGGGCCGCTCTTCATCGCCGCGCTCCTGTTCGAGACGACGAAGCGCTTCTTCGAGCGGTGGGTCGCGATGATCGCGACGTACGGGCTCCTCATCGTGCTGTTCGCGTGCGTGTTCACGTTCCTGCTCGCGATCTTCTCGAACTACATGGACGGGGTGAGCCTCGACGGAAACATGAACGTCGCCTACGGCATCGGCGGCGCGCTGGTCCTGACGATCGTCTCGGTGGCCATCCTGCTGGAGGTGCACCACCTGGCCGTCGGGCTCGGTGGCGGCTACGCGCACCGCATCCGCCTCGTGGGGAGGCAGACATGAAGGTGCTCCTCCTCGGTGCCCTCGTGGTCGGCTGCGCATCGGCCCCGCGCCCGAAGGCGCCCGACGAGTCGCACCGGATCCCGGTCAACCGGACGGTCCCGGCGGAGGTGGCGCGGCCGGACCGTCCGGAGCGACCCGCTGCGCGTGACCCGGTCCGCGGCGACGGCGTGGAGTGGCGATGAGATCGCTCGAGGTGGATCGGTACCTCGAGGAGGCGCGAGGGCTCGAACGGGACTACCTCGACGAACTCGTTCGCGCGAGGCGCACGGCCTGGCGGGCCGCGGCCACAGCGGGCGTGCTCCTCGCCCTGGCGCTCGTCGCCCTCGCGGCGATGCAGCCGCTCAAGCGGGTGGAGGGGTTCGTACTCCGGGTCGACAACGCGACCGGCGCGGTCGATCTCGTGAACACGCTCCGCGATGGCGAGACCTCCTACGGCGAGGTCGTCGATCGGTACTTCCTGAACAAGTACGTCCTGAACCGCGAGGGCTACGACTACGAGACCATCCAGACGGCGTACGACACTGCGCTCCTCCTGAGCAGCGAGGGCGTCCAGCGGGAGTACGCCGCCCTCTTCGCAGGCCCGGGGGCCCGCGACAAGGCGCTCTCGAACCGGGCGCGGATCGTCGTCAGGGTTCGGTCGATCACGCCCGGCTCCACGTCCAACACCGCCCTGGTCCGCTTCACGACGCGGCTCGTGAGGGAGAACGGCCAGCCCGCCGCGGAGCAGAGCCTCGTCGCCACGATCGGCTTCCGGTACGTCGGCGCTCCCATGCACGAGCAGGATCGCCTGCTGAACCCGCTGGGCTTCCAGGTCACGAGCTACCGCGTCGATCCCGAGGTCGTCGGGGGCGAGTAGGGAAGGGCGATGCCATGCGACTCGCGGTCCTCGGCAGCATCCTCCTCCTCGCCAGCACCCCGGCGCTGGCCGCGGACCGAGTGAGCCGCACGGGCGCGGACGACCGCATCCGGCACGTGGTTTATGACCCGGACGAGGTCGTGACCATCGACGCGGTGGCCGGTGTCGCGACGCACATCGTCCTCGAGCCCGGCGAGACGTACCTCACTCACGCCTTCGGCGACGGGAAGGCGTGGGACTTCGCGGTGAAGGGGAACCACTGCTTCCTGAAGGCGGTCGCGACCGACGCCGACTCGAACCTCACGATCGTGACCGATCGGCGGAGCTACCACTTCAGCCTGCGGCTCAGTACGGACCCGGGGGCTGCTCCGACGTTCCAGATCGTCTTCCGGTACCCGGACCGCGACGCACGCCGGAAGCGCGAAGAGGGCGCGCGACGCGCGGTGGAGGAGGGCTTCGCGAGGCGGGGCGATCGCTCCAACCTCGAGTACACGATGAGCGGCGATCTGGATCTCGCTCCCGTGAACGCCTGGGACGACGGTGAGTACACCTACTTCAAGTTCCCCGGCAACCGGGACCTCCCGGCGATCTACCTGGTGGACCCGGACGGGAACGAGTCGATCGTGAACCGACACAGCGCGGGCGCGGCGAGCGAGACCGTGGTCGTGCACAGGGTCGCCCAGCGGTGGGTCCTCCGCCTCGGAGACCGCGCGCTCGCCATCTGGAACGACGCATATGACCCCGCAGGCCGCAGGAACACCTCGCGGACGTCTTCCCCCGACGTGAACCGGGTCCTCTGGAGGTAGCGAACATGCCGGAGAAGGAGATCGACGCGGGGGCGGTGCTCGAGGAACGGGAGCAGGCGCGTGGGGACCCTGGCGACGCGGCGAAACCCGCCGACGTCGAGGGTGCCCGTGGCGCGGCGGTGCTCGCGGGAGCCCGTCGCGCCTGGCCCGTCGGAGCGCGTATGCTCTTCGTGCTGCTCGGTGTGGTCGCGGCAGGGATCGTGACCGCCCTGCTCCTCAAGGCGCGGTCCGTTCGAAGCGAAAACGAGGCACACCAGCAGGAGCGGAAGGCCGCGGACGAGACGATCGGGAGACGGGTGCCCGGGCTCAAGCTCGAGCCCGCAGCGGCAGCCGGCCTCGCGGGCGTGGGGAGAACCGAGCCGCAGGAGTACCCGGGAGAAGCGACCGCCGCAGCGCCTCCCTCGGGTGAGCAGGACGTGGTCCAGCGCCGGTTGGCGCGGGGCTTCGGTGCCGGCGAGGATGAAGGCGCGGGCGCGACTCGTGCCGAGGCGACGGATCCGTCTTCGCCCGCGGCCGCCACTCCCGGGCCGGCTGGCGGCGGGCCGGGTGCACCTGCCGCGGGCGGGCTCGACGAGAAGCTCGAGGCGACCCCGCTCCAGGTGGCCGTGGCCGGGCGCCTTCCCGACCGCGACTTCCTCCTCACGCAGGGCGCGATCCTGGACTGCGTGCTCGAGACGAAGATCGTCTCGACCGTCGCAGGGATGACCTCATGCCACCTCACCCGCGACGTCTACTCTACGAACGGGCGCGTCGTCCTCCTCGACCGCGGCTCGCGGGTGGTGGGCCGCTACGAGAGCGGGCTGCAGCAGGGCGCCACGCGCATCTTCGTCCTCTGGACGCGCGTCGAGACGCCGAACGGGATCGTCGTCCAGCTGCAGTCGCCGGGGACGGGGCCGCTGGGCGAAGCCGGAGTCGGCGGCTGGGTGGACACGCGATTCTGGGATCGATTCGGCGCCGCGATCCTCCTCAGCATCATCGAGGAGGGCACGGACGCCGCGGCGGCGCGGGCGGCGGGTTCGGACAGCGGTCCCACCTTCAACATCGCGGGCACCACGACCGCCGGGAAGGACGTGATCGCGAAGTCCCTGGAGCCGACGATCAACATCCCGCCGGTCGTCTACAAGAACCAGGGGGAACGCGTGGCCATCTTCGTCGCGCGGGACCTCGACTTCCGGAGCGTGTATGGGCTCGAGCGAGGCGGCGACGCCGAGCGCCCGCAGGCCGGACCGTGACGCTGCCCTGCGGCAGCTCCTGAGGCCGATCGAGGCTCACCTCGCCCGGCCGGACGTGACCGAGCTGGCCGTGAACCGGCCCGGCGAGCTGTGGGCGCGGACGGAGGGTGGCTGGGAGCGCCACGAGCTGCCCGAGCTCTCGCGCGAGTACCTCGACGCGCTTACCACCGCGATGGTGGTCTACAACGGCCTCGCCCTCCGCAGCATCGCCTCGGTCGTCCTCCCAGGAGGGGAACGGGGCCAGGTGATCCGATCGCCGGCGTGCATCGAGGGCATGACCCCGCTCACGATCCGCAAGCACCTGCCGGTCGCGCGGACGCTCGCGGACCTCGAGGCGGGCGGCCTCTTCGCGTCCGCGCGTGACGTGAGCTTCCACCGGCCCTCGCCCGAGGAGGCGCGGCGGGCAGAGGCGCGGGAGGACCTGGGCCGGATCGAGCACGTCGATGTCGAGCTCCTGGAGCTGAAGCGGGTGGGAGCCTTGGGCGCGTTCCTGCGAGCCGCCGTCCAGAGCAGGCGGAACATCGTCATCGCCGGCAAGACCGGCTCCGGGAAGACCACGCTCGCGCGCTCCCTCGTCGACGAGGTGCCCGCCAGCGAGCGGGTGGTGACCATCGAGGACGTCCACGAGCTGGCGATCCCAAGACACCCGAACCGGGTTCATCTCCTGTTCGGGGATGGTCCGGGGAGGGTCACCGCCGAGGCGTGCCTCGCGGCCTGCATGCGATTGTCACCCGACCGGATCTTCCTGGCCGAGCTGCGCGGGAGTGAAGCGTGGGAGTACGTCCTGTCGCTCAACACCGGCCACCCGGGCTCGGTGACGACCACGCACGCCAACGGCGCCGTCCAGGTCTTCGAGCGCATCGCGTCCCTCATCAAGAACAGCGAGGCGGGACGCGGTCTTGACGCGGCCGAGATCCGCCGGGTGCTCCACGGGACGCTCGACGTCGTGCTGTTCATGGCGGACCGGCGGGTGGAGGAGGTGTTCTTCGATCCCCTCTTCGCGCGGGAGCAAGCACGCTGACATTGCCCGCCAAGGGTGACGGACTGCTCCCGACCCCAATTAGAAGCGCCAACGCCCCGCTCCCACTGTACGACGACTTGCCAAGGCATTGTAGAACATGCCTGCCGAGATCCTGCTGGAGGAGAGCAAGATCATGCAACGCGTCGAGAGCTCGTTCCGTCCGAAGCGTCAGAGGCACGGCAACCCCAACCACCTCAGCGCCGGGCAGCTCGTCGTCCTCGGAGTGGGTTTCCTCGCGATCGCCTGCGGCGGAGACCGCCCGGACTATTCGCTCAGGAACACGCCGCCCGAGGTGGCGTTCGCGGCGCCACCACCCGCGTACACGGCCACCCCGATGGTCGCGGTCGGCATCATCGCCACAAACCCCACCGGCGTGAGGGCGGTCTACGCGCTCAGCGGTGCGCAGCGCTGGCCAGCCGTCCTGCAGGAAGACGGCACGTGGCGGGTCACCCTGCAGTTGCCGGTCATCGGCAAGAACACCGTGACCGTTTGGGCCGAGGACAACGCGTCGCCGTCGCCCAACAGCGGGCAGGGAATGGATCCGCCGTACCAGCTCGTCCAGGAGATCGTCTACGACCCCACGCCACCGTCGGTGACCTACGACGCTGCGTTCGCCTCGTACGGGGACGAGCGGGACCTGGATCTCGTGGTGGACGCGAACGGCATCGCCGTGGTCCCCGCTTCCTATGCGACGCTGCAGAAGACGGGTGTGCTGCCCGGCGGCCACTTCTACAAGGCCTGGTCTCGGCTGAGCGCCGGGGAGGAGATGACCGCCAGCGAGCTCGAGACGACGAACGCGAGGAACATCCCCGTGCTCCGGTTCGCCGTGCCGTTCAACCGGAACACGGACGCGCCGCTCGAGACGCCGACGTTCGTCGCACGCCTGAGCTGTCCGTTCCCGTGCCCGGAGTACCCCGATGCGAGTGGACAGCTCCTGCCGGCCGCGGCGATGGATGATCAACGCGCGCTCTTCGAGCTCCCTCTCGCCACCGAGACGGTCCCCGCTCTGGCTCAGATCCAGGGCCCAGGGGCACTTTCGATCCGGGTCACGGTCGCCGACGCGGCCGGGAACTCGACCACCGCGTCGGGGTTCGACTTCGTCTTCCACGTCATCGGCCCCCCGCTCGCGATCGTAGAGGACGAGCAGTACCCGACGAACGCCCAGGCGGACGGTTCCGCCACTTTCGCCTATCACGTGAGCGACAACACGTACGCGCAGCTTTGGGATGGAGCGCGCTTCCCGAACGCTGCCGTACGACTGATGCGCTACATCATCACCAACCCCACGACCGAGCCGGTCGCCCTGCAGCTGTCGTACGCCCAGGCCGCGGGCGGATCGTGGAGGGCCTATGAGTACTGGAGCTGGTACAACGTCGGACAGCCCTGGTTCCTCGGCCAGTCCACGTCGCAGAAAACGGAGTGCCACGACGCGAAGTCGTACGCCATCGACGGGTTCAGCTTCGCGCAGCCGTTCTGCACGACCGCAGGCTCCGCCGTCCAGTGCTGGACCGGAACCGCGTGGAGCACTGCCGGCATCATCCTGTTCCACAGGATGGGAGACAGGACCTACCGGTTCCTGTGCGACAGCTCGGCCCTGAGAGACGCCACCAGCGAAGACACTGCGGGTGTAAGTAGCGCGGCCGGCATCACCCTGGAGCCGTTCCGCGTCGCGCCGGAGCTTGGCGGCCAGGAGCGCGCGCCTGACACGGACGGTTCGGGGCAATGGGTGATGGTGCCCGCGGCGAGCGGCGCCACCCCCGGTACCCTCGTCGTCTACCTGAAGCGGCCTGCCGGTGCAGCCCGCTCACCAGCGCTGAACTGGAACATGAACGCCGTCCCCGGCAGCGAGGCGGCCGACCACTACCAGACCTGGGAGTACATGGAGTGGATCAGGTGGTCGAGCCCGAGCCCTGGCTACGACTGGCGAAGCGGCTATCGCATCGGCAGGTACCTCGTGAACGCCGAGGATCGCGTATACGGGTCGCTCCTGGGGAGCACGCACGCATCTTCGGAGGGGATCTTCGCTGGAGAGGTGGCGAGCCGCATCAGCGTTACGATCGTCCGGGAGCCGTTGTTCACGCACTAAAGGTGGAGGACGCATGAGATCGCTCTGGCATGAGGTCGGGGTGGTGCTGGCGGTGCTGAGCGTCTGCGCGTGTGACTCTTCGGGCTCCCAGGGCCCGGCGGGCCCACCCGCAGATCGCTCGAAGATGTACTGCCGCGAGGCATCCGCCGTCCTCAACCTGTCAACAGAGAACGCCACGGTCTCCGTCACCTGTGACTCCACCACCGACATGCCGTGGGGAGGCGGGTGCTGGAGCGGGCCCCTCCCGTCGGGCGTGTATCTGCAAGTGGACCAGCCCTCGGGCTGGGACGACATCTCCGTGAAACCAGGGTGGACGTGCACCTGGGCTGCTTACGATGTGGCGCCCAACCTCGATTTCGGCGGGCACGCAGAGATCTGCTGCTTCGCCATCGGGGACACGCCGTGAATCGCGTGGCGCCGCCCGGAGCCGAGGGCGCCGCGCTCTCCGCGGCGGCACCGCTCCAGCCGAGGAGTCCCAGCCGCGAGCTCCTCGGCGGCATCCGTGCCCGAGCGCCGTTTGTCGCGCTCGCAGTGGCGGCCCTCTTCGCCGCCGCACCGGCCCGTGCCGACCGCAAGGAGATCTACACGGTCCTCGGCTTCGACGCGGGCGCCAACGGCTACAAGGTCCCGGCGAGTGGCTCCGGGAGCACGACCGCGTTCGCGGGCGGCCTCGACCTCGGCGTGTACTACGGCCTCACGAACACCCTCCACCTTGGAGGGCGGCTGCGCGCGACCAGCACCCCGGACGTGCAATTCGACAGCGTGAAGCTGTCCATGGCGGACGGCAGCGAGTCCGTGGGCAGCCTCTTCGCCGATCATCGCTCGATCAGCCTGGGCGCCGTCGGCCACTACCGCTTCGACACGGGCCGGGCCTTCGCCCCCGTCGTCGAGCTCGAGGCGGGGTTCGCCGGCCACCAGTACCGGCGCGTCGAGCACGTCCCCGCTGGTGCCGGATTCAAGATCGATTTGGGGAACAAGTCCCAGAATGCCCTCTACGGGGCGGGAGCGCTGCTCCTCGAGTACCGGTTCGCCAACCGGTGGATAGCCATGACCGGGATCTCGGTGCGGGCGGAGACCGGCGACATGCAGCCGTGGTCACTGAGCGTGCCGCTGCGTGTGGGACTGATCTGGTAGACCGGCTCTCGGAGGACCACGCCATGCCGTACCTGGATTCGATCGTGACCGTCCCGGAGGAGCGCATCCTCCATCGCAGTCGCCTGCACTGGACCATCTTCCTCTACCCGTCGGCCATCCTGACGCTCTTCATCCTGCCGCTCGTGCGCTGGCTGACGTGCGAGGCCATCGTCACGAGCCGGCGCATCGTCATCGCGAGTGGTTGGCTGCGGCGGGACACGTTCGAGCTACCTCTCAGCCGGCTCGAGTCCATCCGCGTCGAGCAGGGCCTCGTGGCGCGTATCCTGGGGTTCGGAACGGTTCTCATCGTGGGCATCGGAGGCGGGCGTCAGCGACTCGCCCTTGTGGCGCGACCCCTCGACTTCCGACGGGCGGCTGAATCGGCGTTCTACTGCACAGTCGCGTCGGAGCCCTCCCAGAGGGCCAGTAGGCCCCGGCGATGGGTATCTCGCTCGCCGGCAAGAGCCTAGGAATCAGGAGGCGAGGACTCCCTCATTCGCCGCACGACGTCCAGCAGTTCCAGTACCTGGTCTCGTCGTAAGTTCGCGGTTTCTCTGTATAATGTGTCTCTCGGCGAGTCGCCGACCACCAGGTCGGCGATGGTGACTTCGAGCACCGAAGCGATCTTGTTGAGAACAGTCGCGCTTGGGACGACAAGGCCGCGTTCTAACTCGGAAATGTAGCCCCTGCCGAATCCACACTCCTCCACGAAAGCGTCGAAGTTGATGCTACGCGAGGTGCGCAGTGCTCGGATTTGCGTACCGATGCGCTTCGCGAGTGGGTCCGGCATCTGCCGATGCAGAGCGCTGCGTCGTCCCGCCTTGGGCACATGTTGACGCTAGCCTGGTAGAGCACTAGATTGGGTTCGAAATTTCGAACGTCGCTCAGTCGGGAGT
>JAEZYO010000678.1 GCA_023419055.1 Pseudomonadota bacterium
CGGAAACGAGCCGACCGGCGCGCTGCCTTCGAAGCCGTCCTGCGCCGTGTTCTTCCCCGCGACTGGGAAGGTGCCCTGGTAGATGTTCGCGACGAAGCGCCCGCCAGGCGCAAGCTCGTCTCCCCAAGGATAGAGGCGCCCCGCCAAGCCTCCGCGCGCGGCAAACTCCCACTCTGCCTCGGTGGGGAGGTCCTTACCGGCCCAGCGCGCGTAAGCGAGCGCGTCCGAATGGCTCACGTGAACGACCGGGTGCTCTTCCCGGCCCTCGATGGAGGAGAGCGGCCCCTCCGGTTGCTTCCAGCTGGCCCCGCGCACGAAACGCCACCAGGCGAGCGGCTGATCGAGCCGGACTGGCGCGGGCGTGGGCGAGAACACGCTCGACCCCGGGACGCGGTCTGCCTCGGGCACGCCCGGCAGCTCCTCCGCGGTCGGGATGCGCTCCGCGGTCGTCACGTACCCTGTCGCGTTCACGAACTCGGCGAAGCTTCGATTCGTGACCTCGGTGCGATCCATGAAGAAGCCGGAGACGACCACTCGGTGAATGGGCCGCGCGTCGTTCATCGGCTCGTGACAATGACCGCCCAAAGTCGGATCGGCCGAGCCCATCGAGAACTCTCCGCCCGGAATCCAGACCATGCCGCTCGGCGCGGAGCGCCCCGCTTCGGCGTCATTCACCCTCGTGGGTAAAAACCCGGCGCTCGCCCTGGGTGACGGCGCCGCGACCGTCGCTCTCGACGAGGGCTCGGGTTCGCGCTCCCTGCAGGCGACGGAGAGGCCCAGGGTGAAGAAGACGAGCGCATGGCGGGCGGGCGAGAAGGTGTTCATTTTGATGGAAACCGCGCCATCTTAACAGAAATCGATAATCAGCACAGTTAGCCCAGAGAGTTAATGAACAAACAGCTAAATGCTTGATTATTTTGGACAATTTAACAATCACAGCCCCCCCCTGGCGTGCGCTCGCTTGCAGCGCGGTCCCTCCCCGGCGCCATCCACGTTGCAGAGTGACGGATCAGTGCCGGGTCGAGCGAATGGAACGGAACCTGCCTCGGAGTGCCGCATGGACGCCATCGAGCTTCTAAAGCGGCAGCACCGATTCGTGGAGGACCTCCTCTCTCAGATCGAGCAGGAAGGAGAAGACGAAGAGGAGAAGCTCGAGCTGGTCCAGGAGCTCGCTGACAACATCGCCGCGCACACGGCGATCGAAGAGCAAATCTTCTACCCGGCCGTTTACGGCGACGACACCCGAGACCTCCTCGAGGAAGCGCTCGAGGAACACCTCGCTCTCAAGCGGCTCATCGTGGATCTGGTCACCATCGACTCGAGCGACGCGGAGTTCGAGGCCAAGGTCGAGGTGCTGAAGGAGCGGGTCGCGCACCATGTGGAAGAGGAGGAGCGTGAGCTCTTCCCGAAAGTGACGGCGGAGCTTTCGTCGAGCTACCTCGTGAGTATGGGCACCGAGATGGAAGCGTTGTTCGACGAAATGATGGGCGACGACCCGAGCGCTCACATCTCGGAAGAGATCGAGCGCGCGGCTGCTCTCGAGCAGCGACGCAGCCCTCTCCGCGCCTGAGCTTCCGGTCGGGCTATTCACGTCGAAGCAGTCATGGTCTTGCCGCGAGCCCGGTCGGCTGTAGGCGCTGAGCGCCGCGGCTGGGACGCCTCCCGCTCCGGAGGTAGCGCGCGGAGCTTGAGCGGAACAGCGCGTGGCTTTCCCGCAAGGGGGGAAGCGGCTCGAATTCCGCGCCGCGATTCGAGGGCTCGGACATCGGCCCCCGGGGTGGCACGCGCTCCGCTCGCCTCGGCCGCGCACCCTCGATTGAGTTCAAGCTTCGGCGGTCGCTGGCAGACACGCCCGGAGCGCGTCGAGCAGCATCCAGCCCCACGCGGGGCGTTGAATGACCACCACTTGGGGCATCGAGTCCGCACCCGCGAGCGCCTCTTTGAAGCGCGCGACCTCGGCGGTGACGACGACGACGAGCTTCACCGAGAGTCCACGCACGGTACCGAGCGCGTTCTTTCCGGGGTAGTCGTCCGCAAAGAGCAGGACCGCGTCGGCGCCGGTCACCGTCGACGGAGCTTCGTCGAGGTTCGAGACGCTATTCAACCGCGCCCCGAAGGGCTCGAAATATCGCTTCAAGCCGTCGAGCGTCCGTCGATCACTCGAAATCAGGGTAAGCCGCAAGTTCAGGCTGGAAGGTGCCATGGCGTGCGCCCACAGCAATGCTAGTGCCACGCCCGAATAGCCGCCGATTTCTCGCAAGAACCGCTGGCGCGCTCGGCGATGCTCGGGGGCAGCGGGAAGTTTCGGCCATTTTGGCGCATGTGGCCGGCTCGCGCCGCCAGCGGGCGCCACCAGGGACGCCCGTACCGACCAAACCCGGAACAGCTCAGAACTCCGCGGTGGCGAAGGCGCAGGCGCGCTGACTCGAGCGTCGTGCGCCCGAAAGCGCCACTTCCGCGCGATCCCGACGAGCGCCTCGCGCTCCTCGCGCCAACGCGGCGGCCCGGGGAACACGGCTCCTCTCGCCCCGCGGCGCGCACCCCTCAATCAAGGCAACTGCCACTCTGCTCGGACTTACATCTAGACCGCGGCAAAAAAGTTTCCCCATCGCTCCTGCTTTGCGCAACCACGACGCCGATACCGCGGCTTCACCGCGCGCGTGACGCCAAATTGACACGATCATTCGATTCGAGCCAATTTCCCGGTTGATCGAGGCTGCACCGGAGAGCAGAAATCGAGGCGACGGGGACGGGACGCTCTGATAACGGCACCGAATGCCGTATCGAGGATTTTCGAGCCACGTCGAATTGGAGGATCGGAGTGTCGAACATCAAGGAATCGTTAGCTCGCATCATGCAGCTGGACGGCGCGCTCGGCGCCTGCGTGGTCGATAGCAACAGCGGGATGATGCTCGGCTCCAGCGAGGGAGCCTCCGGCATCAGCCTGGAAATCGCTGCGGCAGGGAATACCGAGGTCGTGCGTGCCAAGCGTAAGGCGATGAAGAGCCTCAACTTGAAGGACAACATCGAGGACATCCTCATTACGCTTCACAAGCAGTACCACCTGATCCGACCGCTCGCGCAAAATGACGCGCTCTTCCTCTACCTCGTACTCGACAAGCAAAAGGCGAATCTCGCGCTCTCGAGGCACCAGCTCGCAGGGGTCGAGAAAGACCTGGTGGTCTGATCGGCGTCCCTTCTCGCGAGATGGTGGGCGCACCCTCATTCGTCGATCGCCACTCCGGGATCGATCGCGCCCATCATCTCGCGGAAACTTCCGCGCCGCGAACTCGTCCCGTCCTGGCCCGTCCCTCTCTTCGGAGACTCACGAAGCGCATCGCTCAACCTGGCCGTTTTGACGTAGGTTTACGGCAATGAGCCGCCGAGCGCGCCCGGTCAACGTCGTCCTCGAACCGATCCTCGTTTCCAGCGCCATGAAGCGCTTGGACCGAGTCCTGCGTTCGGTCGCGGACAAAGACGTCGTCGTGTGTCTCATCGGGGAGAGCGGCAGCGGGAAAGACGTCATCGCGCGTCGCATCCACGAGCTCTCACCTCGGCGCGCACAACCCTTCGCGCCGATCAACTGCGCCGCCATCCCGGACGCTCTGTTCGAGAGCGAGCTGTTCGGCCACGAGCGCGGCGCCTTCACCGGAGCGAACCAGCTCGCGCGGGGGAAGATCGAGGCAGCCTCCGGCGGCTCGCTGTTCCTCGACGAAATCGGGGAGTTGCCGCTGCCGATGCAGGCCAAGCT
>JAEZYO010000691.1 GCA_023419055.1 Pseudomonadota bacterium
TTCGGGTACCTCCCGAGATCAAGGAGGTCGAGATCGAGGGTCCGGACGGCAACCGGTTCAAGGTGCCGGCGCGCGAAGGCCTGGTCGTGGCGCCCGGCGTGGACACCGCTGGGTTCTACTTCGTGACCTACCCCGGAGGCAGCGCGCTGATCCCCGTCAACCTGACGAGCAGCGTGGAGAGCGACCTTGCGCCGCGTCCGCTCGGTACGGGCGGCTCTCCCCTTTCTACATCGAGTAAAGTACCCGACGCGGTCAGCAGCTGGTCCTGGCTGCTCGCCGCGCTCGCGCTTCTCCTGCTCACCGCCGACGTCTACTTTCTCACCCGGCAACCACGAGCCGCGAGCTCCGTGACGAGCCCCATCCGCCCCGAGCGCGCCCCCACATGACCCCCTGGCTCAGCGCATGGCTCTTGCCCGGCTCGGTGTTGCTCGCCGGGGCGATTTTGCTGCTGCACGTCGTTCGTCGGGCGCGACGACGCGCTACCGCGCGACGCCCGCTGTTGCTGCTGCTGGCGCTCGCGGGGATCGCCATCGCGCTGCTCCCGGCGCTCGGGTGGGCGAGGCTCCTCGATATCCCCTTCTTTCGCTTCGAGCGGCCCTGGCTCTCGCTCCCGACCGGCCTCTTGCTCCTGGCGCTCGCGGCGCGGCTCGAACGTCTGGGACAACGTCAGCACCGGGCGCGAAGGGCCCTGGTCGAGCTCGGCGTCATCGTCGCAGCGGTCGCCGCTGCGCTCGCCCTGGTCGGGGTGGAAGCGGGCATTCCACTCGATCGAATGGTGGTGCTGGTCGCTCTGGACCGGAGCCGCAGCATCGATCTCGTGCCCGGCGCGGAGAGCCGCATCGCCGCGGAGCTCCGGGTCGCCGAGCAGGGCATGCGCGAAAGCGACCTGATCGGCACGCTCTCGTTCGGCGCGTCGGCCGCCATCGAAGACCCGCTCCGCCCCCGGTCGAGCCTGCCGGCGGCCCAGAAGGCCGAGGTAGGGCGAGACGGCACCGATCTCGGCGCCGCGATCCGCCACGCGCTCGGCGAGCTACCCGCCGACTCGGCGGCCCGCATCGTGCTTTTGAGCGACGGCGTGTCCACTCGCGGTGACGCCCTCGATCAAGCGATGGCAGCGGTCGCGAGCGGGGTCCCGGTCGACGTCGTCCCGCTCGACCAAGCGGTGGTCCCCAACGTACGCGTCGTCGCGGTGCGAATGCCGAGCCGCGCGAGCGAGGGGGAGCCCCTCGGGCTGCGCGTCGTGACCTCCGCCGCAAGGCCGGCCAAGGTGAGACTGCGCGTGCTCCGCGACGGAGAGCCGATCCGCGAGGGAGAGGTCGAGATCGCGGAGGGTGAGGACGTCGTCCACCTGCGTGAAATGGCGCCCGAGCCCGGCTTCCATCGTTACGACGTCGAGATCGGCGCGATCGACCCGAGCGCCGATCAAGCCCATGAAGACAACGCCGGAACCGCGTTCGTGCGCGTGCGCGGTCAGAACAGCGCGCTCGTGCTCGCGCGCGAGCCGGCGCTCGCCAAGCCGCTCGTGAGCGCGCTGAAATCGGCGGCCTTTCTCGTCGACGAGAAAGGCCTAGCCGGAGTGCCCGCCGACATCGCCGGATTCGCCGCCTACGACGCCGTGGTGCTGAGCGATATCGCAGCGAGCGAGGTCTCCGCCACCCAGCTCGAAGCGCTCTCGACCTACGTGCGCGAGCTCGGCGGTGGCCTGATCTTGATGGGCAGCGAGCGAGCCTTTGGCCCGGGCGGCTACGGCAAGGGCCCCGTGGAAGAAGTGAGCCCTGTCTCTTTCGACCTCAAGCAGGAGCGGCGCCGCGCGAGCCTCGCCGAGATCATCGCCGTCGATTATTCCGGCTCGATGGGCATGATGGTCGGGAAGCAGACCAAGCTCGAGCTCGCCAACGAGGCCGCCGTTCGTTCGGCGGAGCTCCTCGGAGCGGGAGATCGCCTCGGCGTGATGCACGTCGACACGACCGTGCGCTGGACGGTCCCGCTCGGGCCGCTGCACGACAAAGAGGGCATCACGAAGAAGATTCGCGCCGTCTCCATCGGCGGGGGCGGCATTTACATCGATCTCACGCTCGAGGCGGCCTACGCGGCGCTCGCGGGCGAGTCGGTGCAGCTCAAGCACCTGCTGCTCTTCTCCGACGGCTCCGACGCAGAAGAGCGCAGCAACGCCTTCGCGCTGGTGAGCGCCGCCAAAGCGCGCGGGATCACGACCAGCGTGGTCGCGCTCGGACAGGGCCCGGACGTCCCGGCCCTCGAACAGATGAGCCGCCTGGGCGCCGGCCGCTTCTATCTGGTGGAGGACGCCACGCGCCTACCCGCGATCTTCGCTCAGGAGACGATCGTCGCGTCGCGAAGCGCCATCAACGAGCTCGCGTTCAAGCCGGCCCTCGGTGCCCCGGGTCCGGCGGTGCGCGGCATCGATTTCGCGTCGGCGCCCGCCCTCACCGGCTACGTCGTCACCATCCCGAAGGGTCGAGCGCAGGTGCACCTGGTCGGCCCCGAAAATGACCCGCTGCTCGCCACGTGGTCCGTCGGAGTGGGGCGCTCCGCCGCGTTCACCAGCGACTACAGCGATCGCTGGGGGCTCGGCTGGACGACCTGGGACGGCGCCGCCAGGATGTTCGGGCAGCTCGCGCGCGACGTCGCTCGGCGCGCCGACGACCCGCGGGTGCGCCTCGAAGCAGAGACCGTGGGCGGGGAGCTCAAGCTCAGGGCGAACGTCGTGGACGAGCGCGGACGCGCGGAGAGCTTCCGCCGCTTGCGGGTCGTGGTGGGAGGCCCCGACGGCATCTCTCACAGCTTGCCCCTCGAGGCCGTCGGCGCGGGCGCCTACGCGGCGACGCTGCCGCTTTCGCGGCCCGGCGCTTACATGGCGACCGCCATCGACGAGGCGACCGGCGAGGCGGCGGGCATCGCGGGCGCGGTCCTGAGCCCCGGCGAGGAGCTCAAACCGACGGGCACCGATCGAGCGCTGCTCGGCCGCATCGCCGAGCTCACGGGAGGGCGGATGCGCGACACGCTGGCCGGCATATTTCTCGATCGTCCGCCGCGTCGCTTCGCGTACACGCCGCTCGCCCCCTGGCTCTTGATCGTGGCAGCGAGCGCGCTGCTCTTCATGGTCGCCGCGCGCCGCGTCTCCCCGCCTGAAGCGTTCGTGCGCTTGCCCTCGAACTTGAAACGGGCACTCCAGAGCCGCGGAGAAGCGCGCGAGCGACCGACGCGGCCCAGCGAGCGAAAGGCCGATTTCGACGCGCTCCGGCGCGCCAAGGCGAAGAGCGCGCCCGCGCCGGGGCACACCCGCACCCCGATCGCTCCCCCCGTCGCGGCACCCAAGCTCGAACCGCTCGAGCGGCGCGCGCCGGCGTCGCGGCCCCCGAGCGAGCCGCGGCAGCGCTCTGCCGCGGAGATCCTGCTCGAGCGCCGCAAGGGGCGGCGCGGAAACGGTTGAGCCGGACCTACGGCAGCTTGGTGGGAGGCGGCAGCGTCTTCCCGGCGAGCACGTAGCGTACGACCTCGTCCGCGAGGGCTCGATCGTTGCGCTCGCAATCCGCCGCCACGATGCCGAGGTTCTGCCCCTTGCATGCCTTGCGGCGCGCCTCGTAGGCAGCGCTCACGTCGGGCGACGCTTCGAGCGCGTTCCGGAGCGGCAGGCCGATGCGGCGCCACTCGAGCTTCGAGTACACGACGTCGTCCGGCTTTTTGGCAGAGAAGTCACCGTCGTGGATCGTGGCGCAGGACCCGTTGAGGCGGAGCACGTCGTAGCCCGAGGTGTCACCCACCTGCACCCCGCTGTTCCCATCGCGGCGCTTGAGCGCGATGACCTCCTCGCCCGGCTCGAGCTTGTCGCCGAGGAGCGAGGCGCCGCCAGAGGCGTTGAAGGGCTCGGCGCGCGCCACCATGTACAGGCGCTTCCAGGGAGTGCCCGGACGGAACATATGGAGCGCCACGTCCGGGTACACGTCCTCGCACAGGCGCCTGACCCAACCCGGGGGCGGCACGCATTCGTTCCTGTGCTTCTTCCCCTTGGCGCAGCGCTTCGGTAGCTTTCCGGCCGGGGAAAGTCGCGATTCGGGCTTCGCGACGACTTCATCGGAAGCGTGAGAGGCAGCCTTCGGCGCCTGCTCCGTCGTGGACGAGCCGCAGCCCGAGAGCGAAGCGAACGCGAGTACGGAAGAGACCACGAACTTCTTCATCGAAAGCTTGGCGGTAGCAAAGCGGCCAGCGCCCGACAAGTGTTCGCCGCGCGACGAGACAGCGTGGCCGAAACTTTTCGAGCGGGCTGCTGCAACCGGTTTCAGCGGCCGAAACGGTAGCGATCGAAGTAGCGGGCGATCTGCTTCGAGGCCGTCCCACGATCGGCGTTCAGGCGCTCGGCGACGACCCTCACCTCGACCTCCTCGCGGCGCTGCTGGTCGACGCCGGTGAGGTGCGCGAGCAAGAGCGGCTTGAAATAGCTCTCGACGAAATGTTTCACCTCGTCCCAGGAGCGCGGCGCGGGCACGCCGAGATCCTCGACGAACGCCGCGGCCGCGGTCTCGCCCAGGGAGCGCCAGGACGCGTCGTCGCCTCGAGCCGCGCCGATCCCTTCCGAGCTGCTCGGACGGCGCCCCTGCTGAAGAGCTCCCTCTGCGAGCGCGTTCGTGGCCGCCGCCTCGTCGACGACCTCTCGCTCCCCGAGCTCCACGCGATTGGCGAAGTTGATGAGCTCGCGGAAGTTCCCCTCCCAATCGTGCTGCTTCAACACCTCGCGCGCGGTCGGCGTCAGCGCGTCGAAGAGAGTTTGCCCTCGGTCGAGGCGTCGCGTCTTGAGGTACGCCTCGACGTCGTCGAAACGTTCGTTCAGCGGCGGGACCTCCACGATGTGCGTGCAGAGGCGAAACCAGAGATCACGCCGGAACTCGCCGCGCAACGTGGCCTCGCGCAAGTCCTTGTTCGTGGCGCCCACCACGCAGACGTCAGCGCGCCCGAGGGGGCCACGGTGACCGAGCCGTTCGTACTCACCCTGATCGAGGAACCTGAGCAGCATGGGCTGGACGTCGAGAGGAAGCTCGCCGATCTCGTCGAGGAAGAGCGTGCCCTCGTGCGCGTTCTCTACCGCTCCGAACGTGCGCTGGACGGCGCCGGTGAAGGCGCCCTTCTCGGCGCCGAACAGCTCGCTTCGCACGAAGTCCCGAGTCAGGGTGGCGCAGTTCTTCGCGACGAACGGCCCCGCGCGCCCGCTGTGCCGATGGAAGCAACGCGCCATGCCCTCCTTGCCCGACCCGGACGGCCCGATCAGAAGGAGCGATTTACTGCCGCGCGCCGCCACGTCGACCAACCGGGCGATGGCCTTCCGCATCGCCTGCGAGGCGACGATGAGCCCCTCCTCGCGCATCGTCTCCTCGGCCTCGAAGAGCGCGTTTTGCCGCGCGACGTAGCGTTCGATCTGCGTGAGCGCCGAGAGCCAGCGATCGTCGGTCGTGCGCGTGGGTGCCACGAACAAGTCGCTGCCGACGGCGAGCGGCATGCGCCCGACGACGTCGGACTCCGCGCTCAGCGGCTGAGAGACGATCACCTGAGCGGCGATGCCGCAGGCGCTCAGCCAATCTTCGATCCTGGCGACCAGCGCCGCTTCGAAATCGGAGCGCCCTCGCCACGAGGCGTCCGCGAGCCCGCCCTCGGTCGCCTCGGTCGCCCCCGGCGTTCCTAGAAAGAGCGAGAGCTCCTCGTGCGCGGGGAGCGAAACGTCGACGAGCGGCGGCAACCGGACCCAGCTCCCATTTCGGCTCCCCAGATCACGCAGCCGCACCGTCTCGCCCTCGCGCGCGACGACGAGGTGATTGCGCGAGACGTTCGGGGCCCGGACGCCGATCGACTGCGGCGGCGCGTCGGGCGGAAGCGTGCCGGGAGCAAGCCGCCGCGGGTCGGGATCGCGGCCCACGAGCGCGATCCCGTCTTCTTCCAGCGTGACGGTGGACGTTGCACTCTCTCCGGACGCGACCAGACCGATTCGCACGCTGACTCCTACCAGGTTCCCGAGCTGTCCTGACTCGGACGGGAGCCTATCACTCTGCGGCGTCCGGAACGACGCCGCGCTGACGATTGTCGCCCCGTGCCGAACCCGAGAAGAAGAGCGCGTGACGGCGGCGCGCGCTCAGGGGATACGCGAGAAGGCGTGCCCGGTTCAGGCTTCCGAGTGGCCGGTGCGCCACGAGAGCGTTCCAGACGTTGAAGCTCCGGCGCTCGCCCTCGGATTGATCGACGGAGTCGAGGGCGTCCCGCTGGATCGAGAGCGTCGCGACGTGGACCTTCTCCGCCCCGAAGGCGTCCCAGTCGAAGGTCGGGTCCTCGACGAGGTCGACGACCGACCGCGAAGCGAAACGCGGGTCCGCCACGGGTAGCAGGCGGACGTAGAACCCGAGCTCGAGGGCCTGCTCGCCGAGGCTCTGTCGCAGCGCGGAGGCGAGGAAATTCGGCTCTCCTTCTGCTCGAGGTCCCGCCAAGCGCGCCGGCGAAAGCGCCATCAGCGAGTACTTCGCGACGAAGTCCTTACCGAACCGATACGCCGTGCCGCTGTGATACTCCGCGACCAACGAGTGGCGGACGCGAAGCGAGAGAGCCCCGATCGCCGCGACGAGCTCCCGAGGTGCGGCGCGGCTCAACAAGAAGAAGAAGCCCGACCGGAGCGCTTGCTTCCAGTCTTGCGCCCTCAAAATGCCGAGCAACATCACGAAACGTCGCACGCTCGACGCGAAGAACGTCGGATGGCTGAAGAGAACGAAATCCTGCCGCCCCGTGAAGTCCGGCAGCACGGGCACGAGCTCCTCGTCCGAGCCCAGGGATGCAGGAAGCTCGACGCCCACGGCGAGCCCGCGCGCGTCTCTGTCGCCGTCCGGCTTGATGTCTTCGGATCCGTTCGAGAGCCGGACGAGCGCAGGAAATTCGCGTGGCTCGGAGAAGATTCCTTGCCGGTATTCGGGAGGAAGCGGTTCCACCCTGAAGGTCGCGCGGAGCACTCCGATGGTCTTCGCGTGGGCGGCCCGCCGGTGTACGCGATCCGAACGTCGCGCCGCCGAAGCTTGCCGGCGTCCCATCTCCTCCGCGGCGCGGAGAGCCCAGCGGCTTTCTTCGGTGACGGAGCGCTCCACCGGCGTGAGCGGCAGAGGAAACTGAGCGCCGGCGAACTCTCGCAAGAACGCCGCGCGGACGCTGCTCGGCGCAAGCTCGGGAGGGTGCTCTGCGTAAAAGTCTTCGAGACGCCGTAGCGCGCCGACCGCCGCTTCGAGCTCCGTGCGCGAGGCGTCGAGCTCGTGGGTGCTCGAGCCTTCGGGGAGCGCGGAGCGATGGTCTTCGAAGAGGTACCCGTCACGCAGGCGGTGATGTTTCAGCCGGCGAATGAAATGACGGTGCGACTCATTGCCTCGGTCGAACCCGTGACAACGGCACAAGATCCATTTCAGATCGGGCAAGGCTTCGAAGAGATCCGCGAGCACTTCGTCGGCGCGCCCGTCGAAGATCAACGAGAAGAGCAGAGCGCGCGGTGTTCCGGCCGGCAGGGGCTCCCCCTCGACGCCGCTCTCCGCGGGAGTGAAGAGCACCAGGCGAAGGTCGTGAAGCCCGATCACACCCGGCGAAAGCGCAGCCTCTTGCGCCTCGATCCGAGCCAGCTCTTCTTCCAGACCGCTCGGCTCTTTCACCTGCAAGAGCGCGCTGAATTCGTGGAGAGAGAATGGCTCGAGGATGACTTGGTCACGAACACGGCGTAGCCAATCGAAGAACGACATCGTCTTTCTCCTTCACTCGATCCCGATGCGCGCGGCTCGGGTGAGCCCAAGGTACGCGTGGGCGAACTCCTCGTCGCTCGCGGCCGACCGCGCGACCCGCAAGGTGTCCTCGAGCTTGCGCCGCACGCCGATCGCGTGGTGCAGCGACGTGGGCGCCTCCTCGGCATGACTCCAGAACGTCGAGGCTCGGCGATAGTACCTCTCGATGAAGCGAGCGAGACCGTCGGAGCTTCGCGTGGTCTCTCCGCCCACGCAGTGCGAAAAGAGCCGATGCAGCGGCGCGAGGTCGGCTACCGAACGCCGGAGGCTCGCTCTTTCATGTCGGTCGAACGCGCTCAGCACCAGGAGCGCGCCGTTTCGCAAAGCGCCGTCCGTCGGCACTCCGATGCGCCTGAAGTGGCGCGGGCTCAAGCGCAGCACGTACATGTAGCGGAAGCTCCGGCCCCTCCGGAGCTCACGGCCGAGCACCGCCGTCCTCGTCACCGGCAAACGCACCAGCTGACGGCCGAGCCAAGACCGGAACGGCGCAAAGACGGTGAACGCCGCGCGGCTCACCTCTTCCCCGTCGAGGCTCGACGCACTTCGCTCTGCTTCGTGATCCTCGACGGCGGGCGCTCCTCCAGCCCGGACGAAGCACTCCACATTTTCGGTTTGGGCCACTCGAATCTCCTTCCCCGACCACAGTCTCGGTCGAGCCCGTCGCGGCGTCCATTGAGTATGTTTTCGGCCGCCCCGATCAACGCCCCGCCGAGCGCCGAGCGTGGAGGAGCAGGGCGCGCGCACAAGGTTCGACGTTTTGGGTGAAGGATCGCCTGAGCTCGGGGTCCCGAATGCCGTCCGCGATGCCCCGAACGAGCTCGAAACCCTGGTCGATGAAGGGATCTGCCTCGCCGGCGCGTCCGAGCGCGAGCAGCGCCTCGGCCCGCAAGGTGCAAAGGTCGATGTCGCTCTCCAGGCCCTCGGAAGTTGGTTCCTCGAGCGCGCGAGACACGGTCGAGAGCGCGTCCGCGGGCCTCCCCTGAGCCATTTCGGCTCGGGCCATGACGCACGCCGCCTGGCGGCGAAGGCGCGGTGAAACTCCGTTGCAGGCCGCTCGGACGGCCTCCTCGGCCAGCGCGAAACGCCCCTGACGCAAACGCGCTTCCCCGATGATCACCGGCAACATCTGTTGCACGGTGCGATCCTGCGAGAGGCGGAGCGGCACGACCGTGTCGAGCGCCTCGTCGGGCTTGTTCAGGCGAAGGTAGGCTTTGGCGAGAAAGAAGAGCGGCCAGCCGGCGCTGAGCTCCGGGCTCACTCGCCGGGTAATTTCCGCAGAACGAAGGCCCTCGTTGCGTGCTTCCACGTACCGCCCGAGGTGCATCGCCGAGACCGAGAGATAATACCGGCAGATGGACTCTCCGTGCGCCGCGCCGAGCGCGCTCAGCGTTTCCGCGCAACGCCGGTTGCCGAGGAGCGCCTCCTCGAGTCGCCACTGTCCACGAACCGGAGTGACCGCAGCGAGCGCGCAACGAGCCGCGTCGAGGAACGCCTCGAAGACCGGATCCGGTTCCGAGTGGGAGCGCGCCGCGACGGCGCCGCGTTCGAGAATCAGCTCCGCGATGTCGCCTCGGCCGAGCAGGACCAAGCCGCCGACCAGCGTCAAAAGACCCTGCCCGAACGGGATGTCCCGCTCCTGATTGAACGGAGCGTCACGCGCGAGCTCGACGTACTCGAGGGCCTCCGCCGAACGGCCGCGCATCGTCTCGCCGAAGATGACCACCGCCACGCCCAGCCACCAGGGAGCCGTGCCCAGCGTGAGAAGGTCGAGCCCTTCCCGCGCAGCTTCGGGATCGGGGACTCCTCGGAGCAGCTCTGCGTACGAACGGAAGAGCAGGAAGCGACCGCGCTCGGCCCCGAGCGCGCCGAGCCGCACGCCACGATCGGCGAGCTCGATGGTGGACGCAGTGTCGCCGGCGTCGATGGCTGTCTTGGCCGCCTTGGCGAGCCAGTGGAGCGCCCGTTCTGACGCCCCCGCGGCCTCGAAATGACCGGCGATGGTGCTCGAATCCTTGGCGTCGTAGCACTCGAGCCAGTAGCCAGCGACGCGATGAGCCGCGCGACGGTCCTCGTCCGTCATCATCTGATAGGTCGCGTCTCGCAAGAGGGCGTGCCGGAAGCGGTACTCGCGAGCGCCCGCGAAGCGCGCCTCCGGAACTCGCAACAAGAGCTCGCCGTCCGCGAGCGTCTCGAGCGCGTTCCTCACGTCGATGTCGTCGCCCAAGATCTCGGTCACGCCGAGATCCCAGCAACGCTCGCCGAACACGCTCGCCGCGCGCAGCACCCAGCCCGCTTGTTGACCGAGCTGCTCGATGCGCGACTGAGCCATCGCGACGACCGTATCGGGCCAATCGGTCTCGCCCGCCGCGACCCGCCGAATCAGCTCTTCGAGGTAGAAGGGGTTGCCGTCCGCGGTGCGGACCACACGCACGAGCGTGTCGCCCTCGAGCGGCTTGCCGAGCGCGGAGTGCACGAGCTGCTCGGCCGCGCGCGTGACCAGGCCCGACAGACGCAGCCGGAGCGCCGCCCGCGCGCTCCACTCGGGAAACTGCGCTTCGACCTCCGGGCGCGCGAGGCCGAGCACCATCAGGGGCCGATCGGGGCGCTCGGCGGCCGCTTCGGTGAAGAACGCGACGCTCGGCGTGTCCCCCCAATGCAGGTCCTCGAGCACGATCACGAGCGGGCGCGTCGCGGTCTCGGCGTCGAGCCAGGCGTGCAGCGCGCGGCGCACCTGCTCGCGCATGATTTCCGGACTGCCGCGGGCGGCTCGCAACATGCCGCTCGCCTTCCCGTCCTCGTCGAGCCCCAAAATCTCGCCCAAGAACGCGATGGTCCGCTCGTCCGCGGAAGCCAGGTGCTCGCGCAGCCGTGCCCAGGAGCGCTCGGAAGGGTCCGCCTCGCGCAGCCCCGCGCCGTCGCGGATCAGCTGCTGGACGAGCGACAGCGCCGCTCCCCCCGAACCCGGATCCGCGCGCGCGAACAGGCTGCGGGCCAGCCCTCCCCGCCCGCCGCGCGCAAGCCATTCTCCCGCGAGCCTCGATTTTCCGATGCCAGGCTGCCCCGTCACGAGCACCGTGCGCGAAACCTGGTCGTTGATGCACTCGTCCAGGACCTCGTCGAGCAAGCGGAGCTCGCGTTCGCGACCGACGTAGGGCGTCGGGCGACCCATCAAGAGGCGCGGAGCATCCAGGTTCCTGCGCGCCGTACGGAGCTCGTTCAGCGCTCCGTTTCGCACGACCTCGAAGCGCAGCCCGATCAGGCCGACCGTGACCTCGTCCAAAAAGACGCCGGGCCCCGCGTCGCCCGCCGCGCCCAGCAGGTTCGCCGCGCGCTCGATCGCCGTCCCGACCGGAAATTTCGTGGTGGTTTCGGCGAGGCCGGTCGCGACCGTGAGGCAGAGCCTCGGCTCGACGCGACACAAGTCGAGGGCGGAGAGCGCCGCCTGGGAGGCCCGATCGTTCGCCTCGCCGCGCCCACGCAGCACGATGAGGAGCGCGCCGCCCTGGAGCGAAGCCACTTGCGCGTCGTACCGCTCCGAGAGATCGAGGCACGCGGCCCCGAGGCGCTCGGAGATCGCCGAGTCCTCTCCCGTCACCCTCCCGAAGACGACGCTGACGATGCGCTGCTCGGCGCGCGTGAACGAGGACGACCGCCGCCTGAGCGCCGTCGGCGCGCTCACCTCGCCCTCGAGAGCCGCGAGCGCCTGGAGCACCGCCGACGCGTCTTCGAGCCGTTCTTCGCGACGCTTCGCGAGCATTCGGCTCACGAGCTCGTCGAGCGCGGGGTGAAGATCGGCGACGATCTCGCTCGGACGCGCGGGTTCGTCGTGGAGCACCTTGGCGAGCACGCCGACCGGGTGGGCGCTCGAGAAGGGTGCCTTGCCCGTCAGGCATTCATAGAGCACGCAACCCAGCGCGAAGACGTCGGCTCGAGCGTCCACGTCGCTCTGCGATGACGCTTGCTCCGGTGACATGTACCCGACGGTTCCGAGCAAGGTCCCGCGATCGGTCAAGGAGCGGAGACCGCTCGGCATCCTAGCAATGCCGAAATCGAGAACCTTCACCAGGCTGGGGTCGCCGTGCTTGAGGAAGAGGTTCTCCGGCTTGAGATCTCGATGCACGATGCCGCGCGCGTGGGCCTGGCTCAGCGCCTCGCAGGCCGCGGTGAGGAGCGAAAGGCTCGCCGAGGCTCCGAGCGGCCCTCGACGGAGGCGGTCGGCGAGATCTTCGCCATCGAGCCATTCCATCGCCAAGAAGAGCGTGCCGTCGCGCGTGGCTCCGTGGCCGACGTGCTGGACGATCCCGGGATGCGAGAGCTCCGAGAGGATCTGGCTCTCCCGCGAGAAACGCGCGCGGCTCTCGGCGGCCCCCGATCCGGTGATCTTGATGGCGACGGGAAACCCCGTTCGAAGATCGAGCGCGCGGTAGACGGCGCCCATGCCGCCGCGCTTGGCCAGCCGCTCGATGCTGAAGCGCTCGGCCAATACTTCCCCCGCTGCGAGCGGCGAGCCACGCGCTCTCACCTGCGGGTGAGTCGGCGCCACCGCGTCCGAAAGACATGGATCTCCCGAGCGTTCGGGGAGCCCCCCCACTAGGGGCAGATCCGAGGCCTTCATCCTCCGGGCCGAGCCTATCCGCCCCTTCCCCAATCATCAAGGAAGGACATGCTTCCTCGGAGGCGTTCGACGGCGAAAGCGTTAGTCATTTCGTCGACGCCTCCACGTGCGAACGCGTTCGATCCGCGTCACGCGCAGACCCGAATCGCGGAATGCGATCCGACTCCTCGGCGAGCTTCCGGCAGAAGCGTGCGGAATGCTGGGAGATTCTACCTGGCTCGACGGTTGCTTGGGGAGCCGCCGGAGGAACTCCTGCTCATGGACGGAAGCACTCAGGCTTGCCTGCCCGCCGCTCAGCCGGCGGAGCTCTCGCTACACGCCATGCTGCTCGACGCTTCGAGCGGCGTCCACGCTCGACTGAGCGCGGTTTGGGCAGAGCTCGTGGCCGGCAAGAGCAAGATCTTCTCGAGCTTCTCGTCCGAGACGCGCCATTACTTCTTGATCACGGACGCGCGGCAGCCCCGGCCGCACACCGGTCGCCGCTACCGCGGCAGGGGCGCTCGCTGCAAGCTTCGTGATCTTCGCATCGTGGAGACCTGGTTCGCGAACGGCTCGCAGAAGCGCGTGGCGCTCGAGCTCGGTCTCTCCACGTCGACCATCGCGACCGCCACCAAGCGCTGGCTCTCGTTCGTCGGGCTCTCCTGCCTGCCGAGCTACGTCCCGCCGCTCTTGATGATGGCTGGGCGCCCCTGCGAGCGTGAGGCGGCCCGTGCCGACGCTCGCATGTCCGAGCTCTGGATGGATGACACCTGCTATCGAGTCGTCAGCGCTCAACGGCCCGACAAGCGGCTCGCGAGCCTCTTGCCGCGGGCCGAGTACGAGGTCGTCCGCCTGTTCCTGGAAGGCCGCTCGCACAAGGAGGTCGCGCTCCTCCGAGGTTCTTCGCCGCGCACCGTCGCGAATCAACTCGCGACGGTCTTTCAACGCTTCGGCGTGTCGGGGCGCGCGGAGCTCGTCATTCATCTCTTGCGCGCCGACGCCCGGCGAGGAAGCGCCGGCGTTCTCGTCACTCACCCTCGCCCCCCGGCGGGGCGAAATTCTTCGCGCAGCTCGCGGCTACGGTTTTCGTCGCAGGGCGAGGCCGAAACAACGATGGTGTGACGAGGTACGCGGCGCTCCCACCGGGCTCGACCGGGAATTTCGGTGACGCACCTCGGGTAGGATCGAGCGATGACTCGACTCCACGCTCTCCTCTTGTGCCTCACCTTCGTGCCGGCGTGCGGAGGCAGCGACGACGAGCCTGGCTCGAATGGAGCGGCGCTCACCTGCGCCGAGGACGAGTTCAAGCTCGCAGGCACGCTCGACGGCGAAGCCGTCTCTCATCAGGGTGCGCTCGGCGGGCACGCCTGGATTCAGGGTTCGAAGCCGAGCACGCTCGACGCGTCGTTCGAGGGCGGAGGCAGCGTCCACACCGAATGGCCCGACGTGATCGCACGAGGCGCCACGACGGCCGTAGCAGGCTCGATCACGCTCCCGCCCGACGGACCGCGCGCGAGCGAGACGCTCGCGGCAGGATCAGGAACGATGACCGCGCTCGAGGACGGCGCGAGCTTCGAGCTCACGTCGTTCACGATTCAGGTGCAGTGCATCAACCCGCCGTGCCCCGCCGAGCCCGTCGAGGGCACCCTCGAGGGTTGCGTCCACTTCCCTTCCTTCTAGCCCCGATCCGCCTCGCTTCGTCACGCCCTGGTGTTAGCCGGGCAGGAGCTCCCGGCGCTCGCCCGCGCGGCGCGGGCCTCCGCCGACCACGCGCGTCGCCTTTCGCGTGAGGCGCAAACTCCCGTGCGAAAGCCTGCGCTCCCGCGGAGCCTTGCGCGAAATGGTCGGCTGAGCTTCAAATCACGCGGTGGCAATTGCGCAAACCGCGGCACATCTCACGGAGAGAGCGCCGCTTTCCGCAAAAAAGAAGCCGCGCCACCCGGCGAGAATCCGACCGCGCGTAGCGAAATCTCACCGGTTGCGGCTCGACTCACGAGCGACTGCGATTAGTGCCGGTTGATGGCCGCGCGTCTCGAGAAACGATCTTTTGAACGCGACGCGCGCGCCTCAAACAACACCAGAGGGTAGAGCCAATGAACATCGCGTTTCTAGCATGGGAGAGCCTGCATTCGATCCCGGTGGGCGGCACGGGAGTCCACGTCACCGAGCTCGCCGCCGGGCTGCAGCGCCGCGGGCACGAGGTCCACGTCTTCGCCCGCCTGGGTGAAGGGCAGAGGACGCTCGATTACATCGACGGGGTCTGGTACCACCGCTGCCCCATCGAGCTGAACGGAGACTTCGTCACCGAGATGAACTCGATGTGCAACAGCTTCGTCTACTACCTCGGGCAGACCGAGGCCCACATGATGAAGCGCTTCGACATCGTGCACGGCCACGACTGGCTCTGCTCGAAGGGCGTGGTGCAGGCCAAGAACGATCGCGGCGCGCGCACGGTCCTCACGCTTCACTCCACGGAGTTCGGCCGCAACGGCAACTGGGTCCCGGAGGGCATGCCGCAGCGCATCGCCGCGGTGGAGAGCGAAGGCGCCTTCGTCGCCGACCGCGTGTTCACGGTCTCGGGCGCGCTCGCCGACGAGGTGAAGTGGCTCTACGGCGTGCCGGACTGGAAGATCCGGGTGCTCCCGAACGGCGTGCACTGCCACCAGTTCGACGGCTACATCGATCCGGGCGGCGTGCGTCGCAACTACGGCATCGGTCCGATGGATCCGATGGTGCTCTACGTCGGGCGCCTCTGCACTCAGAAGGGGCCGGACATCCTGATGGAGGCGGTGCCGCACATCCTCGCGCACCGAGGCGACGCGAAGATCGTCTTCGTGGGTGAAGGTTACATGCGCCCCTGGCTCGAGTGGCGCGCGGGAGAGCTCGGCGTTCAGCACGCCGTGCGCTTCGTGGGCTCACCGGATCGACACGTCGAGCTCCCGAACTTGTACAAGAGCGCCGACGTGGTCTGCGTGCCGAGCCGCAACGAGCCGTTCGGCATCGTGGTGCTCGAGGCCTGGGCGGCGGGCAAGCCTGCCGTCGTGACCTGCGCGGGCGGTCCGCGAAACTTCGTGCAGCACGGAGAGGACGGCCTC
>JAEZYO010000692.1 GCA_023419055.1 Pseudomonadota bacterium
TTTCCGGCCCCTCCAAACGGCTATCGAGAAGCGCGAAGAGGAGTAGCTTTCGAGTCGGTCACGTGCCGAGCCGGCGAGGTCTCCAGGGGGCGCTCGAAGGGGTTTCTCGGAACCTGGACAAGTCGATATTCCGAGTTCGACGGGTACTGGCTTTTCGGCTTTCTCGTCGGTGACGCCGCGGTACTCGAGATTGGTTTGCTCGGGGCGTCGGAGTGCGCGCACGCGCGCGAGAGAAACCGCGAGCGGGAACGCGGGAGTGCGCGCTACGACGACTTCAGGTCCAACGAGGAGCGCACGCTCGAAAGGTCGTCGAGCAGGAGCTTTCGGTCATCCGCGTCCTCGATGGTCTCCGCAAGCGAATGCGCTCGAGTGAGCTGCGCTTCGGCTTCCGTCCGGTCGCCGCGTACCACCGCGGCGCGTGCCAGCGCTTCATGCGCACAGCCGACGTAGAATGGAGGACTGTCTCCGGACTCGGCAAAGCGTAGGCAAGCTTCGCCGTGCTCTTGCGCCGGGCTCGCGTCGCCGAGGACGGCGTAGATTCGAGAGAGCATCCAATGCGCGACGCTCAGGTTCTTGGGCGTGCAATCGGAGCGCTGCGTCCAGTGCCACAGCGAGGCGTGTCCGCGCGCGACGAGCTCCGTGGACTCTTCGGGAGAGCGCGCGGGCTTGTCGATGAGCTGCCAGCAGCGGTTGAAGCAGTGCGCCGCGAAGTAACGATGCGCGGACGCCGTGTCGAAGTCGGGTTCCAGCGGCACGCGCTCGAGCGTGCTCCATCTCGTCAAGCGGATCCGGACAAAAGCGACGTCCTGGACTCCGGCTCGCCGGTTGGGGGTGTCCCGGACGGCGATCTTTCTGTCCCGGACGGCTATCCGTGGGGACGGGCTTCTATCGAGCTCTTTGAGGCCGCCAGCGTTGCTTCGGTACTACGCCGTCCGCGCGCGCTCGAGATTCTGAAAGACGCGCCCTCTTTGAGGATGTCCGTCGGGCAAGGAGCGTTCGAGCGTCGCGTGCGCCGCTTCGAGCAGCGGCAGTGCCTCGAGCCTCCGACCGCGCTCGCAGAGCAGCCGGCCCAGGTTGTTCAGGGTCAACGCGAGGTCCGGGTGATCATCGCCGAAGAGTTGGCGCTTGATCCGCCAGGCTTCGCGGTAGCATCCCTCCGCTTCGTCGGCGCGCCCTTGCTGCTCGACGACCGAGCCGAGGTTGTGCCAGGTGGCTGCGAGCTCGTAATGCACGGGTCCGAACGCCACGCGAAAGCGGGAAAGCGCTCGTCGGTACAAGGTCTCACTCTCGGTGTAGCGCTCTAGCCCGTCGAGCACCGCCGCGTACGCCGCCGCGTCCAGATGTGTCCTCGGATCGTCCTCGCCGAGGTGTTGACGCGCGATTTCCCAGGCGCGGCGCGCCGGGCCTTCGGCCGCGACGAAGTCGCCTCGAGCGTGCAGTGCTCCCCCGATGTTGTGCCAGACGCCGCCCACCTCGAGCGAACGCTCGCCGTGGATCTCGGTCAGAGTGGCGAGTGCGCGCGCGTAGAGCTCGAGAGCTTCGTCGAAGCGCCCGGCGTACTTGCAGAAGATCCCCAAGGCGTTCTCGGCGTAAGCGATCTCCGCCGCGTCGCCGAGCGCACGCGATAGCTCGAGCGCGGCCGTCAGGTGCGCCTCGGCCCGAGCGAAGTCACCTCTCGCCCGCTGTAGCTCACCCAGGAGGCTCTCTGTCTTGAGTCGGATCCGGAGCTCGGATTCGTCCGGACTCGAGCCATCCCAGCCACGTTCGATGTGTCTCGCCCGTTCGGCGAGCACGAGCGCGGCGTCGAAATTCTGGCGCGCCTGCTCGATCGCGACCAGATCGTTCAGCAGGTTGGCGACGTCCGGCGAGTCTCCGCCCTCGAGTTGCTCGAGTAGTCCGAGCGCCTCGCGCGCGATCACGAACGCCTGGTCGAGCTCACCGTGCTGCTCGAGCTCCCAGGCGCGTTCCTGAAGTTCGATGACTCTTTCGAGACTCATGGGAGTGCAATGATCATCAGGCTTCTCGGCAAAGCGCTTCATCCGGCCGCACCCGGCCGCGAAAATGCCGGAAGGGGTGCCGGACATTCCGGTCACCCCTCCCTTCGAGCCTGGCTCGACTCAGCGAACGCTGACGTTGTGGTTGAATCGGACGCCGCCGCGCTTGATCTTGGTCTTCATGGTGGTTCTCCCTTCCGCCGTGAGGTTGACTCAGGCGATGCTTCTCCCGGTGCTTTAGCAACGCGCATGCCGGCGGGTTCGGAGCCGCACGCGCATGGAGCTCCTCCGCCTAGCAAGTTTCTGGTCGTGGGTGAAAGCGCGAGATCGATGCGAGAACGTTGCTACACGTGAGCTTCGCGCTTGGCGCGAAGCGGTTCGGTACCTGTGCCGAAGTCGGCACGACCGGTGCCAGCTGCGGCACGAATACGTGCCATGAGCACGAGAGCTCAAAGCGAGGCCAGCTGGAGCGCAGACTCCTCCTGAACGAGCTCGAGAAAGCGATGCTGGGGTGCGCTCGGAGCGTGCCCGATCGCGGGCAATTGCCGTGAACGCCGGTGAGCCAGAATGCCTTCGAGGAGCGGGCGCGCCTGCGCCAGGCGGCGGGCGTTGATGGCCGCGTTCCAGAGGGGCTCGAACTTCTTCCAACCGGCGGCGTACAAGAAGTGCTGGGCGCGGCGGCTCGCGTTCGGTTGCGCGCTGCTGGATCGGGTGATGTTGCGAAAGCTGTAGAAGTCGCGGTACGCGCGAAAATAGCCCGCGACGAGCGCCTCGCTGCTGAGGCTCTTCGGGCGATAGACGACGTGACGAGTGTCGTAGAGGTCCCAGTCCGAGTGCAGGATGCGGCCCTGCTCCTTCATCTGGGCGTACAGGCGCGTGCCCGGATACGGCGTCAGGATGTGGAAGGTGGCGGTGGTCAGGCCTTGGCTCACGGCCCAATCGACGGTGCGTTCGAAGACGTCTGGGCGATCGTCATCCAGGCCGAACACGAAGCTACCGTTGATCATGATGCCCAGATCGCGCAGCCGCTCGGTGACCCGTGCGTACTCGCGGCCGAGATTTTGAGGCTTGTTGCTCTGCTGCAGGTTGTCCGGCGAGAGGGTCTCGAAGCCGACGAACAGACTGCGCAGGCCGGCTTCGGCCGCACGCTCGATCAAGTCGCCGCGCAAGATCGAGTCGACCGTGGCCGCGCCCTGGAACAGCCGACCCATGCCGCGCATGCCCGCGAACAAGGCCTCCGCGAAGCGGCGGTTGCCGAGCAGGTGGTCGTCGAGGAAGTACAGGTGCTTACCGGGCAAGCGCTCGATCTCCGCGAGCGCCGCGTCGACGCGCTGCGTGTAGAACGTGCGCCCGCCGGAGAAGAACGCGTCCTTGTAGCAAAAGTCGCAGTGGTGCGGGCAACCGCGCGAGACCACGAGCGAGTTCGGCACGAGGTAGAGCTCGCGCTTGATCAGGTCGCGACGCAACGGAGGCACGGCGTCGAGCGTGCGCGCGCCTGCGTCGTAGCGTGCCCGCGCGCGGCCAGCGCGGAAGTCGCGCAGGAACTCGGGGAACGAGGCGTCGCCCGGGCCGAGAAACAGCGAGTCGGCGTGCGCGGCCGCCTCCTCGGGCAGCGAAGTGACGTGCAAGCCGCCGAGCGCCACGTGGCTGCCGAGCCTGCGATAGTGATCCGCGATGGTGTAAGCGCGTCGCGCGTTCGTGATGTACACCGAAATCACCACGAGCTCGGGCGGGGCCTCGTCGTCGAGGCGCAGCGTCTCGACGTGCTCGTCGACGAGCTCCACCCGATCGTCCGGGCTAAGGTGCGCGGCGAGCGTGGCGAGGCCGAGCGGCGGGAACAGCGAGTACTTGATCGGGCGGTAGAACGGGCTCTTGGCCTCGGTCAACGCGGGCAGGATCATCTTCACTCTCATGCGCGGAGCAGAGCACCCGCCGTCGCCCGCGGCCGCCGTCGGCGAGGCGAACGGCTCCGCGCCGCGGTCGAACGGTCGAGAGGGACCGCTCACCGGCCGAACGCGACCGCTCGCGGTGAACGCCATACGGGCGCGCGGATGCGCGGGGTAGACTCGGTGCGATGTGGTGGAACACCCTGCGTGCCCTGACCGTCGAGCGCCGGGCGGTCCCGATAGCGCTGGTGTGTGTGCCTATCGTCATCCTGGAGACCCGCTTCGGCGGGGTGCGCGGGACACTCTTGGCGGTGACGATCTTCGCCGGCTTTCTCCTGATCGGGCCGCCGAGCTACCGCGCCTTGTTCTGGGGCCCGGCTGGAACGAACGACCTGGCGAAGCTCGTGTTGTTCGCGCTGCTCGACGTGACCTACGTGGTCAGCTTCGGCGTCGTCCTGCCGCAGCTCTTGCACGTGAAGAGGTCGATCTTCCTGGATTCCATCACCTGGTACTCGGCGGTGCCGCTGTTCTGGGCCGGCAGCTGGGCGCTCGGGCGCGACATCGAGTGGGAGGTCAGCCTGAAGAACGCCGAGGCGCGCGCGGCGGCGCTCGAGAAGCAGGCCGAGCGAGCGCAGCTGCTCGCGCTGCGGAGCCACCTCGATCCGCATTTCTTGTTCAACACGCTGAACGCCATCGCCGAGTGGTGTCGCGAAGATCCGAAGGTGGCCGAGCGCGCGACGCTGCAGCTGTCGGCGATGTTGCGCACCATCCTCACGGGGGTGAAAGCGGCAACCTGGCCGCTCCACGATGAGCTTTCGCTGGTGCGCCAGCTGCTCGAGCTGCATCGCGCCCGCGACCCCGAGCGCTTCCAGTTCGAGCTCGAAGTGAGCAGAGAAAGCGATCCGGTGCCGGTGCCGCCGCTTTTGGTCTTGTCGTTGGCGGAAAATGCGGTCAAGCACGGACCCGCCGCGGGCCACGCGGGACGCATCCAGCTCAGGGCCTGGATCGAGAACGAGCGGCTGTGCGTGACGATTCGGAACCCCGGGCCCTTTCGCGGCCCCCGAGAGGGCGCCGACGGGCTCTCTACCATCGTGAAGCGGCTCGAGCTCTCGTATGATGGGCAGGCAGGGATGCAGCATACGAGTGACGGCCGAACCACGACCGCGACCTTGCGCTTGCCGCTCGAGCCGCACGGAGTGGCGGTATGAGCCAGGCGTTGCGCATCGCGCTGTGCGACGACGAGGCCATCGCGCGCAAACGGCTGTCGCGCCTCGTCAGTGAGCTCTCCGAGGTGAACGTGGTGCTGGTCAGCGAGAGCGGCGAGGCGCTGCTCGACGAGTTGCCCGAGGTCGGCGCCGACATCCTGCTCCTCGACATTCAGATGCCGGGCTTGAGCGGGATGGAGGT
>JAEZYO010000758.1 GCA_023419055.1 Pseudomonadota bacterium
GGCGGGGGCTGGGGGATCGAGATCACCTGCGAGGTCGGTGGCGCGATCGGTCCGGAGAGCGGGCCATTCGGGCCGCCGATGGAGACGGTGGTGCTGGTCTTGAGGGGACTCGCGACGGTGCGCTCGAGGGAGGTGGAGTAACGCGCTTCGTCGGGAGCGCCGGGGAGCGGCCAGGTCTGGCGCGGGCGCGGGATGAGCTCGTCCGTGTCGCCGGAGACGGAGCGGGCAGCGGCTTCGCCGGGGTCGACTTCGGGGAGCGTGGAGAGGCGGTGCTCGCCGCTCAGGGAGGCGATGGCGCTTCCTTGCGAGCTCGGTGAGCCCGAAGAGGAGGACGAAGATGCGGAAGAGACGCCGGAGAGCGCGGCGGAAGTTTGGGTGGGAGGAACCTGGTTGCCGAGGCTCTGGGTGCGCGAGCGAGCCAGGTTGAGATCGACGGGGCCGCTTTCGGCGCGGCGGAGGGCGTCGACGAGGCCACCTTCGGGGAGCTCGAGCTGCGCCGACGGGAGGCCGCGCGTGTCGGGCATGCGGCGCTCGAAGTCTTCGAGAACGGCGCGGGTGATGGCTTCGAGGGCTTCGTAGATCCCCTCCCCGTTCGTGGCGGTGGTGGCGAAGGAGGGGGCGTGGTGGCGGTTGAGCTGACGCTCGAGCTCATCGACGGGCGCGACGTCGTAGAGGTCGCGCTTGTTGTACTGGATGATGTGCGGCACTTCCGCGAGCTCGCGGCCGTGGGCGCTCAGGTTCTCGATCAGGTTCTCGAGGCTCTCCTGGTTCGCGTCGAAGCGGGCGCGCTGCGAGTCGAAAACGGCGACGATGCCGTCCGCGCCGGTGAGCACGAGCTTGCGCGTGGCGTTGTAGTAGACCTGCCCCGGCACGGTGAAGAGCTGCAGGCGCACGTTCATGCCGCGCACGTTCGGGACGCGGATCGGCAAGAAGTCGAAGTAGAGCGTGCGGTCGACGGGCGTCGCCAGGCTCACGAGCTTGCCGCGATGTTCCGGCTTGGCCGTCGCGTGCAAGAACTGGAGGCTCGTGGTTTTCCCGCCGAGACCCGGGCCGTAGTAGACGACCTTGAAGACGAGCTCGCGAGCGAGCGGGTTCACGACGGGCATGGACGCTCATCAGGATAGCCCAGGGCGGGGTGCGACCGGCAAGGCAACGTCACCTCGTTCTCGCGGCGGGCCGAGCTCGCGCTTGCTCGAAGAGGGACTCGGGGAACGCCGGGGACGCTCACCGGCCTCCGGGCCTTATCGCTTAACGATCCGGCTTCCCTACTGCGGCCCGCGCATCTCTTCTTCCAAGCGCACTTCCTTCCAGAATGGCGAGCGATTGGAGAGCACTATCGAACCTACACTCGCCCCGACGGCGAGCACGGCGAGGGCGAGCATGAGCTTGTCGAGCGCCCGGCTGCGGCGGGTGAGCTCGAAGAAGAGGCCGACCACGAGCCCGGTCGCCAACCCACCGAGGTGAGCGCTGATGCTGATGCCGGGGAAAATGAAGGTCATGATCAGCGCATAAATCAACATCTGCGTCACGGCCTTCTTGAGCACCGGATCGCGCCGCACGAGGAACATGGCCGTCATGGCGCCGATCAGCCCGAAGATGCCGCCGCTCGCGCCGACCACCCGCACGTACGGGTTCCAGAACACGGCGAGGGCGAAGCCGCCGATGGCCGAGAGCACGAACAGGATCGCGAAGCGGGACGACCCGAACTCTCCCTCGACGAAGCGCCCCAGATAGAGGAGCGCGCCGGAGTTGAAGAAGATGTGGAGCGCGCCGCCGTGGACGAAGGTGGCGGACAGTAGCCGGAACGGTTCGACGCTCACCCAGGGTCCGAAGAGCTCTCCGAAGCGCAGGCTCGTGGACGCACGGAAGCCGGAAAGAAGGGCCTTCGGGTTCGCATCCACCGCCAGGCACGCCGCGAAGACGAGGATGCAGAGCGCCCAGAACACCTTGGTCATCGGGTGCTCGAAGGCGCGGAGCTCACCCAGGAGCCCCGAGAAGGCTCCGGTGACCGGGCCCGGGAGGCGCTTACCGCAGCGGTAGCAGGTCTCTTCCTTGATTCCGTTCAGCCCGCCGCAGTTCGGGCAGACGCGCGATCCCTGGGCCATGTAGTCGATGCTTTTACCGCCGGACGGTAGCGAGCGCACCCTGTCTCATCCGGCGCGGGGCGAAAGAGTCCGCTGGGTCGTAAGTCGAAGCCCTCCTCCTCCGTTCAGGTTTCGTGGCACAGGTTGCCGTCCCTTTCCCCGTCCCGCCGCCCGAGCCGGCTCGCGCGCCGTTCTTGCGATTGGTTCCGAATGAGCCAGCGTCGTGTAGAGTCGCCCGCGTGCTAGCGCCCGAGCCGGAGGAGCTTTCGGAAGAGCGCCGCCTGTGCGAGCTGGCCCAGAGCGGTGACCGCGAGGCGCTCGGCACGCTGCTCCGCCGCCACGGGCCGAGGCTCTACCGGAGCGCGCTCTTGCCGAAGCTCGGGAGCCCCGCCGCCGCCGAAGAGGCTCTTTCCTCCACGTACCTGAAGGTGATCGAGAAGATCGGGCAATTCACCTGGCAAGGCGTCGGCTTCTACCCCTGGCTCCGCGTGGTCGCGCTGCGCGTCGCCTTCGACCAGCTCCGGAGCAAGAAGCGCGAGGTGCTGTTCGAAGCGGCCGATCTCGAGCGCGAGATCGACCTCGCCGAGCGCGAGGCCAAGGACGCCGCCGCGCTCGAGGCGCACGACCTCGCGCTCGCGAGGAAGCGCGTGGTCGAGCTGCTCGATCGCATCAATCCGCGCTACGCTGAAGCCATCCGACTGCGCGTCCTCGAAGAGCGCTCGCGCGAAGAAGCCGCGCAAGCCCTCGGGGTGACCGTCGGCACCTTCGACGTCGTCTTGCATCGCGCCATGGCCGCCCTCAAAAAGGCGATGGCGCTGTCCGCCGAGGCACCATGACCGACCCCCGCGAAGAGCTAGAAACCGAGCTTCCGCTCGAGACGGAGCGAGCCCTCGAGCTCGCGCTCCGCTCGGCGTGGAAGCCGGCGGAGCTCGACCCGGCGCGCCACGAAGCGCTGCTCGCGCTCTGCCTCGAGGATCCCTTCGCCGAGCCGAGCCCCGAAGAGGTGATCGAGAGCGAGCGGCTGCGCCGCGCGCTCGAGGGCGACGGTGATCATCCCGACGCCGCGCTCGCCCGCGCGCTCCGGCTGAGTCACTCCCCGAGCGACGCGCCGCGCGCGCTCCCGGAGTTGCCGGAGGAGCTCGAGGGAGCGCCCGCACCATCTCGCGGGCGCGTGGTCTACGTGGTGTTCGGCGCGGCCACGACCCTGCTCGCCGCAGCCGCCGCGATCGCTCTCGTGGTGGGTGGCCTCACCTCGCGCGGCGCTCCGATGCTCGCTTCGCAAAAGAGCGAAGCGCCTCCGGCGGCAGCGCCCGGTGCCCCCGCCGCGGAGCTCGCGGCGCGCGACGAAGAGAAGCCGGGGGAGACACTCTCGCGCTCGAGTGCGCCGCTCTTCCACGAGCCCTTCACCCTGGAGCAGACGACCGCCCGCATCGATCGCATCGCCGCGGTTCGGGAGCGGGAGCTGCGCTCGAACCTCTATCGCTCGTGGGGGCTCAAGTGAGGCGACCTTCGCGCACCTCCTGGCTCCTCGTCGCACTCGCCCTCACTGGCGCCTGCAGCAAGCAAGAGCCCCCGCTCGAGTCGGCGCCTTGCCCCGACACTCAGGCCGGCACGCCCGTCGATCCGGTGCTGCTCGCCTTCTTGAGTCGAGCCCGCTCGGCGCACCATTTGGCGGACGGGCGCGAACAGGCGAACGACCTCCGCGGCGCGGTCGCCGCGCTCGAAACGCTGACGAAAGGGCCGGCGCCGGCAGGCGGCGCGCGCCCCGAGGTGAAGGAGGTGCTCTCCGACACCGAAGCGCGCCTGGCTGACCTCCTGAGCCGACTCGGCGACGCCGAAGCCGCCGAGCGCGCGCTCGATCGAGGGCTCGCCCTGGTGCCGGATCGCAACTATTTCCGTGGTCATCTCTTCGAGGTTCGCGGCCTACTGGAAGAGCGCAAGGCGGAATCCCTGACCAAGACGGGGGACGACGCTGGGGCAAAAGCCGCCAAGGAGCGCGCCCTTCACGCCTTCGAGGAGGCGATGCGCATCCAGGCCGAGGTTATCGAAGGGGCCGCGCCTCGAGAGCCCTGAGAAGCCGAGCCCTCCGGCCGGTTGCTGCGCCTGCGTTCAACCGGCTAAACTCGTTCGGGCTCCAAGGAAGGTAGTGGCTTTCAACGACTCCAGTCGGCGACCGCGCCTGGTCGAAGGGATCGAACTACGGCTGTTGCCGCTTTCCCCGCAGGAGGCCTTCGTCCTCTCGCGGATCGACGGCACCGTGACGGAGTCCGAGCTCGTGATGCTCACCGGGCTCGACGCCGAAGTCGTGCGCGACGCGCTCACGCGTCTCGCGACGCTCGGCGCGCTCGCCTTCGTCGAGCCGTCGCGACCTTCGTTGGGCTCTGCGACGAACGCGCTCGGGCAGAGCGGCGTCAGGATCTCGAGACCGTCGGGCACCCTGCGCATCGGACCTATCGTGGAAGTGAGAGCGGGTGAAGATCCGCACCACCCCGCCGCGGCGCTCTACGATCCCTCGGAGCTCGACGAGGCGGTCGAGCTCGACATGGCTCGCAAGCGGCGAGTGCTCGACGCGTTCTACCGGCTCGAAACCATCACGCACTACGAGCTCTTGGGAGTCTCCCCGCAAGCCGACAAGAAGGCGGTGAAGGCGGCGTACTACGAGCTCGTCAACGTCTTCCACCCGGATCGCTACTACGGGAAAAATCTCGGGTCGTTCAAGCACAAGCTCGAACGCGTCTTCGCGCGCATCACCGAGGCGCACGACGTCCTCACGCGCAGTCAGGCCCGCGAAGAGTACGACCTCTACTTGAAGGCGCAGGAGCGCACCCGCGCGCTCGATCAGAGCCTTCAGGACACGGCCGGGTCTGCGCTCGAGGTGGAGCGCATCGAGCGCGAGATCCGTGAACAGGCGCGCGCGGCCGAGCACGCCCACAGCCACTACCCTCCTGTCGAGACGCCGGTTCGAGCTTCGGTGGCGCCCGCAGGCCCGTCTTCGGTGCCGCTCCAGCCGCGCCCGAGCGATCCGGAGTCCCGCCGGCGAGCGCTGGCTCGAAAGCTCGGGATGTCGATCCCCCCGGGCAAGAGCTCGAGCGTTTCCGGCGAGCGGCCGGCCGTGACCTCGTCGGACAGGCCCTCGCCCTCCGACCGAGGCGCCATCAGCACGCGCGAGGCGGCTGCCGACGACCTGAAGCGCCGCTACGAGCAACGGGTCAGCGACCTCAAGCGGCGGCAGATCGACCAGTACGTCCAGTCCGCGGAGCGGTCCCTGCTCGGGAAGGACCTGATTTCTGCGGCAAACGCCTTGAAAATCGCGGTCTCCCTCGCCCCCTCCGACGTCCGCCTGAGGGAGCGGCTCGACGAGGTCCAGCTGCAGGCGGCGGTCACGCTGGCGGCGAGTTACCTCGAGCAGGCCCAGTACGAGGAGCGTGAAGGTCGCTTCGCCGAGGCGGCTCGGTCGTACGAGCGGGTCGCGCGAGGTAAGGCGGGCCCGAAGGTCTTCGAGAGGATCGCTTACTGTCTGCTCTCGGCGCGGGGTGACCTCCGGGTCGCCGCCGAGTGGGGGAAGAAGGCGGTGCAGGCGGCGCCCGAGGACGCAGGCTTCCGGGTGACCCTGGCACGGATCTACCTGGAGGCCGGTCTGAGACAGAGCGCAGTCGCCGAGTTCGAGCGCGCCGCGACGCTCTCGCCCAAGGATGATACTATCAAAGACTGGCTGAGAAAGGCCCGCCGCACGGACGGCTGAGGCCGACCGGTTGGATCAAGAAGGAAGCAGATGGAGCGAGTCATCGGCATCGACCTCGGAACCACGAACTCGTGCGTTTCGGTCTTGGAAGGGGATACGCCGGTCGTGATTCCCAATCGCGGCGGCTACAAGACCACGCCGAGCGTCGTCGCGGTCACCGAGGCGGGGAAGCGGCTCGTCGGGCACATCGCCAAGCGTCAAGCGATCACGAACGCCGAGAACACCGTGTACGCGGCCAAGCGCTTGATCGGCCGCAAGTGGAGCTCGCCTCAGGTCAAGAACGCCATCATGACCTCGAGCTACTCGATCGTGGAGGGGCCGCACAACGACGTGCGCATCAAGCTCCGCGACAAGACCTACTCGGTGCCGGAAGTCAGCTCGATGGTCCTGCAGGAGATGAAGATCATCGCCGAGGACTACCTCGGGGAGCCGGTGAAGAAGGCGGTCATCACCGTGCCCGCGTACTTCAACGACAACCAGCGCCAGGCCACGAAGGACGCGGGGCAAATCGCCGGCCTCGACGTGATCCGCATCATCAACGAGCCCACGGCGGCGTCGCTCGCGTACGGCTACGGCAAGGACATCGACAAGACGGTCGCCGTGTACGATCTCGGCGGCGGCACCTTCGACATCAGCATCCTCGAGATCGGCGCGCACGGCGTCTTCAAGGTGATCAGCACGACGGGCGACACCTTCCTCGGCGGCGAGGACTTCGACGCCCGCATCATCGATTGGCTGGTGTCGAGCTTCCAGGAGGAGCACAGCATCGATTTGCGCCAGGACCGCATGGCGCTCCAGCGCCTGCGTGACGCGGCGGAGAAGGCCAAGTGTGAGCTTTCCACGACGCGCGAGACCGAGATCAACCTGCCCTTCATCATCTCGACGGGCAGGAACGAGGCGCTCCACCTCCAGCGCACGCTCACGCGCGACGCGCTCGAGCGCCTCACCACCGATCTCATCGAGCGCACGGTCGACATCTGCCGCCAGGCGATCACCGACGCGAAGCTCAGCGTCGACGAGATCGAGGACGTGATCCTGGTGGGCGGGATGACTCGTATGCCCGCCGTACAACGCGCCGTGGCGGAGTTCTTCCAGCGCGAACCCAACAAGAGCGTCCACCCGGACGAGGTGGTGGCCATCGGCGCCGGAATCCAGGGCGCGGCCCTGGTCCAGGATCGCCAGGACGTCATCCTCCTCGACGTCACGCCGCACGCGCTCGGGATCATGACCTTCGGCTCGCATTTCGAGGAACTGATCCCGCAGAACACCACCGTGCCCCCCAGCCGCAACACGAACTTCACGACCAGCCGCGACGATCAGACCGCGGTGAAGAGCCTGGTGATGCAGGGCGAGAGCAAGCGAGCCGACGAGAACGAGCTCCTCGGCGAGTTCATCCTGACCGGGCTCCGGCGCGCGCCCAAGGGTCAGGTCGAGATCGAGGTCGCCTTCGAGATCAACACCGACGGCATCGTGAGCGTGCACGCCAAGGATCTCGAGACGGGCCAGGCTCAGTCGATCCAGGTGACGGCGACGAGCGGCCTCACGCAGGACGAGATCAAGAACATGATGTCCTCGGCGCAGGACTACATGGTCGAACGCCGCACGGACGAGGAGTTCGAGAAGAGCAAGCAGGAGGCCGAGACGATGATGGCCGAGATCGAGCGGCTCTTCCCGGAGATCGAGCGCGTCGTCGGCTCCGCCGACTTCGGGCGCGACGCGATCGCCAAGGCGCGCAGCACCGTCGAAAAGACGAAAAGCGCCATCGCTGCCAAGGACACCGCCGCCGTGAAGCTCCAGGTGGAGCAGCTCGGCAGGACCCTCCGCATGTTCAAAGGAGTCGTCTCGCGCAGCTGACGCGAGGATCGAAGCGTTTACATGGGCCAAGACGGCACTCGCAGCTCGTTCCCGGCGTCGCTCTTCGAGATCGACGACTTCGACTCCCATTGGGAAGCGGAGCGGGACGGCGAGCGCCCTCGCTCGTCTCGCCGCGACGCGGGGGCGAGCCGAGAAGCCGAGCCGAGCTCGAAGGTCAAGGCGAGCTACCCGCCTCCACCTCCCGCCGCCGGCGCGGCGGAGGCGCTCGAGCTCGCGAGCCTGCCTCCGCTCGAGCTCGACCTCGATCTCGACGACCCGCCTTCCGGTGAGTTCGCGGTCGAGCGCGTGCGCGTGAGCGAGCCCGAGC
>JAEZYO010000773.1 GCA_023419055.1 Pseudomonadota bacterium
TCAAGTTGCAGCCGGCGTACGCATTCTGGACCTTCAAGAGGAGGTTGATCTCCGCCTGGTCGTCGTCGAAGTCGTACAGCGTGGCGAAGACCTCTTGATCGACGCCGAACGTTTCGCTCCAAACCAAAGGAGCGCCAGCGCTCCCTTTGTCGATGAGCGTCTGCTCGTCGACCTCGAAATGCTCCGAAGCACCGATCCAAGAGCGCCCGGGCGCGCCGTCTTCGCGATCGAAATCGTCGAGCAGCGCCGTCGCCGGAAAAGCGCTCGAGTTCCCGCCGCTCGACGCCGTCGACCCAGCGCCTCCCGCACCATTCGACGATCCGCCTTGGCCACCGCTGCTCCCCACGCTGCCGCCGCTGCCCGTGTTGAACGAACCCCCCGTGATCGCGCTCGCGCCTGCTTCGCTGCGGTTCGCGCTGCCTCCGCTGCCCGCCTGGAACGGCTCTCCTCCGCAGGCGGCACCGGAGGCGACCACGAGAACGAACGTGGAGAGTTTCGCGAGCGCAGACACCGAGCTACCAAGCGTAACTCAGAAGTCGTGTCGCGCGAACCAAAACTCCCGCACACCCGCGAGGCGTAGTGACACGAAACGTCCTAGCGCCAAGCGCTTACACGAGCGTTCGCTCTCGATGAAACTCCTCACGATGAACCGACAACAGTGCTGCTGCACCGACCTTCCTCCTCACGGGTGACGACCCGCTTCCGACGTTCGGTTCGAGCGGCACGGCACGAAAGAGCTTCGGCGTGCGCTCGATTCGCGGGTAGCCCCTCGCCGCGGCGGTCATCACACCCACGAACACAGCAGAGCAGAACGTCGGGGCGAAAGCCCCGTTCGAGGAGCGGGGCGACGCACCCCCGCGAGCTCCCGCGAAGGAGCGCTTCTTCCTCCGTTACTGAGGCGAGATGGTGCGCGTCGGTTTCAGTTGGACTGCACCGGTACTCCTTCGAGAGCGCACTACCGCGAGGGAGAGCAACGCCTCCAACCCTGGGAGCGACCGCGACGTTGGCGCCGAGTACGGAAACTCCTTCTAGTGAAAGGGTGAAGCTTCGAGCCGGGTGAGGCTCGCGCACGCGCCGGGGCTCGAGACGTGACCCGCGCCTTCTCGAGACGAGACGAAGACCGAGCGGCACATTTACTCGTCCCGTCCCAAAATTCCCGTAATCAGTGCCCACGCACTACCTGACAGATTGAATCCGAACGGCCACCGGTGGGGCGGTGGCAGCGGGAGAGTGAGGTGATGATCGTGAGCGATCCGTCAGGTAGAGCCGAAGTCGACCCAGCTCCCGAGCTCGAGCTCGTCATCCACGAACGCCAGGATCGCCGCTGTCTACGGCTCCCGAGGCGAGGACAGATCGTCATCGGCCGCGCTGGCGACTGCGATCTCAGCATCGAGGACCCTTCCATTTCGCGCCGTCACGCGGTCCTCCATCTGCGCTCGCTCGAGCTCGAGGACGTCGGCAGCAAGAACGGCACGCGACTCTTCGGTAAGGGCTCGGATGAACGGAGCGAGAACCCGCTCGAAGCGCTGAACGGCCCGAGCGAGAAGCTCGAGCTCGGTAGGCGTTACCCCGTCGGACTCGGCAAGGTGATGAAGCTCGGCACGGTGGTCGCGTACCTGCGCGAACGTGCGCCGGTGTCGCACACTGAACCGGTGCGCTCGGAGAGGGCTCCTTCCGACGACGATCTCGTGCTGCAGGATCCTGCGATGCGCGAGGTCTACGACCTCGCCCTACGAGCCGCGGCCACCTCGCTCCCCGTGCTCGTGCTCGGCGAGACGGGCGTCGGCAAAGACGTGATCGCGGCCTACATCCACCGCATGTCGACGCGCCACGCGGGCCCGTTCGTGCGAGTCAACTGCGGCGCGCTCTCCGCATCGCTGCTCGAGAGCGAGTTCTTCGGCCACCAGCGAGGCGCCTTCACGGGCGCCTCCGACGCGAAGGCCGGCCTCCTCGAGCTCGGTGACGGCGGCACCGTGTTCCTCGACGAGATCGGAGAGCTCCCGCTCGCGACCCAGGTGAAGCTGCTCCACGTGCTCGAAACCGGCGAGATCACCCGCGTCGGTGGCACGCGCGCCAAGCACATCGACGTGCGCTTCGTCGCCGCGACCAATCGTGAGCTCTCGCGCGAGGTGCAGACGGGGAGCTTCCGCGCCGACCTGTATTTCCGGATCAACGGCGTCTGCCTCAAAGTCTCTCCGCTACGCAAGCGGCCCGCGGAGATCGAGCCGCTCGCGCGCACGTTCCTGAGCCGCTTCTGTCGCAAGCACGGCTTGAAAGAGCCGGAAATCAGCGAGGCGGCGCTCGCGCACCTGCGCGCGTACGCATGGCCGGGCAACATCCGCGAGCTCAAGAACACCCTGGAGCGGGCGGCCCTCCTCTGTGGCGCAGGTCCGATCCTGCCCGCTCATTTGCCGCAAGAGGACGAGCTGTCCGATCCGGTGGGACGCGGCAGCGGCGCGCCGTTCGGCGGCTTCGGCGAAGAAGAAGTCACCACCACGCATATCCGCCCGACCCCCGTGCAGCAGGCGCCACCCTATCAACGCATCGCCGACGCGCTGACACGGTGCGCCGGCAATCAGACGCGCGCCGCACAGTTGCTCGGCGTCTCGCGCCGCACGCTGTGCAACTGGCTCGATCAGTACGACCTTCCGCGACCGAGGAAGGGCACCCGTTAGAAGAGTCCCTCGGCGGGCCCGAAGCCAGGTGAGCTCCGAGCCCGCCCCGTTTCATGCACCCGACCCGCCGGACCTTCTCGACCGGCGACCTAGAGGCTTGGGGATCGTGATGGTCTACGGCGCGCGTTCGAGGAAGATCGTTCGATCGTCGAGCATCCCGTCCATCTCGTCATCGTGGACGTACAGGTCCACCGTGGTGAGGAGATCGGTCGTGGCGGCGTCGCAGCTCGTCGCGTCGCAGTAGCACCGCACCGAGCCCCTCATGTACACCACGTCACACGAGATCTCCTCGTCTCCGATAAAACACTTTCCGTCCACCAACTTGGTGCTTTCGGGTATGTGTCCGTACGAGCCATCGAAATGCTGGGTCGGCGTTTGCAACTTGCACCAGTCGCGCCACGGCTCGTAGCGCCCGTACTCGAACGTGAGCCGCTTCTCGCTCACGCTCGCGTTGATCACCGACTGCGGCGCACCCGGCAGTACCCCCCAACTCTTCCCGTCCTCGTCGTCTTCCCACGGGGGAGGCGTCAGCCCCGTGCTCTCGGGCGGGTAGATCGCGGCAGCATCCGTGGCGAGGGGGAGCGGCTCGCCCTCTCCGAACACGATCGTTCCGCACGGCGCTCCGTCTTGATTCAGCCCCTCGATCGTGAGGGTCACCTCGTTGCTCGAGAACGGCCCGAGTGAGTCGCCGAGGACCTGACCGACCCAAGTGCCCTTGATGTCGAGCTCCGCCCCCGAGTCGCAGACTTCGTCGTCCGGCCACACCGGAGGTATGCAGGAAAAGAGCAGGCCCCCCTCCCCGTCCTCACAAGGCGGGATGACGTCGCCCTTGCCGCTGCTTCCGCTCACCGCACCGCCTCCGCTCCCTGAAACGCCTCCGCTCCCCGAGAACACGATCGAGGCCCCGGCGCCCCCCGAGCCCGAGGAGCCCGCGTCGAGCGCTTCACCACCACAGGCCACCGCCGCCGCAAGAACCGAGAACGAAACCCCGACATGCCATGCTGATTTCATCGAATCGAAACCACCTTTCGATGATCACTTGATCGCGGCTGCGAGATCCATCACGGAACTTTTCCGAGAGCGTTCTCGATCGAGTCGAGCAGCATGCTCTTCGGGTAGCGGCGCTCGAACTCCGACGCCCTGGTCACCGCCAGGTCGCGCTGTCCCGACGCGATCAGCGCCTTGATCTCGAGAGCTTCACGCTCTTGGGTGAGGAGGCTCTTCGGGAAGGTGCGAGAATGCTCCTGGAGGAGCGCCCGAGCGCGCGCCGGATCGCCGCCGGCGAGGGCACGCCGAGCGCGATCGAGGAGCGCGACGTCGGGATCGAGCTCGCCGGGCCGCTCGTCGACCGCCGCGACCGCCGGAGGCTCGGCCGCTGCAGGAGGCGACGCGGAGGGCGTCCTGGCAGCGCTCATCGGCGTCCGCGGCTGCGAGCTCAGGGCCTCGACCGCCGAAGGCGCGGGGGGCAGAGCCATCACTCTCGGGGGTGACTGACGCTCCACGCGCCGCTCCAGGTACACGATCTTGGTCTCGGGCGGAGGAGCCAGCGCGGCGTGCGCCGTGGCGCCGGCCATGCCGCCCACCGCGAGGCCTATCGTCACGAGCGCGATCGCCGGAACGCCGCCCGCTGCCGTCGAGGCCGCGCTCGAAAGCTCTCCGCCCGGGAGGCGGTCCGTCGCGCCGGGGGCTTCGCCAACCCCGGGGCTCGCCAGCGCCGCTCCGAGCCTGTCTCGAACCCGCGCACGAACCTCGGCCCGAGCGCCCGACGGGGAGCGAAGCTCCCGCAAAAGATCCTCTTCGAACGTCATCGTCGTCTCCGTTCGAGGCGCTGCGCCGCCTGCGTGAAATCAGCGCGCGCGAGGCGCAACCGCGAGTACGCCGTGGCGACGGGGATCCCGAGCGTCGCCGCGACCTCCGGAATCGACACGCCGTCGAGCTCGTGCAGGATGAAGACCGCGCGCCTGCCGAGCTCGAGGGTCTCGAGCGCTGACTGCGCGAGCGCCAGGCGTTCTCGGACGGCAAGCTGCTCCCCGGGTCCCCCGGCGGGATCGACGAGCTCGAGCCCCTCCGTCGAAGTCTCGGCCCTCCGGCGGCTACGGCGCCGGTGGTCGGAAGCCATCCTGAACGCGAAGCCGAACAGCCAGGGCTTGATGGGTCGCGACGGCTCGTACCGCTCGTAAGCCCTGAAAACCTGCAAGAAGGTGTCGTGGGTCACGTCCTCGAGATCCACGTTCGAGACGCCGAGGCGGCGGAGCGAGTTCCACACGTAGTCGAAATGCTCTTCGAACAGAGCCTGAGGCTCGGGTCGAACCGCTTCCCCGACGAGAGGAAGGGCGAGCGCAGCGGCGGATTCTGGCTCCACTAACCGGATTTGGTCGAGACCATCCCGTTCCATCACGGAAAATCGACGAGCAATCCGAGCCTACCGGCTCCTACCCACGAGGCGGGAGCCCACACTTCGCGGCCGTCGATTTTGACCTCGGGTCGGGTGAGCGCGACCAGAACTTCGATCTGCGCGAGCAGCCGCACCCTGTCCGAGAGCCGCGGCTCGAACCCGAGGGCCGCCCCCGCGGCTGCGTGGAACGCCTGATCCGATCTCGGCTCGGCGATGCCTTGCGACTCGACCTGAAACACTCCGAACGCACCCACCCCGCACAGCGACAAGGCGCTTCGATACAGGCAGATGCTCGGAGACGCGGCGCCGACCGTGATCGAAAGCTCTGCACCGTCCAGGGCATCGATCTTCGCGAAGGCGGAGCGCGCGAACCGGCCGTCGAGACCGAAGGAAATCCGATTGAGCGAGAGCCGAGCGAGCACGCTGCCCCCGTAGGCAGGGCTCGGCGCGAGCCCGAACGAAACGGCTCCGCTCCCGCCGAGCGAAAAATGCGGGCCGCGCCGGCGACGCACGGGCATGCTGGTCGCCTCATCCCTCTCCTGAAAGTCGGGGGCTCGAGCGCGAAACACCGGAATGGACTCGGAAACGCCCCGAGCCGGCGCCCTCTCGGTCTCGGCTTCTGGCTGGCCCAGCGCTCGCTCGGGGTCGATAGCGATGCTGACCGAGAGTGACAGCGCCCGAGCCAGCTCGTCGCAGCGTCCGCCAGCCGCTTCGATTTCCCGGAGCCCGCGCGAAATCCCCGTCTCGTCCGCGATCTCGACGCTGCCGGTCAGGCGTTCCCCCGTGCGTCCGACCCGCGCGATCACTGCCGCAC
>JAEZYO010000776.1 GCA_023419055.1 Pseudomonadota bacterium
CTCGGGGTTGAACCACTCGAGGACGACGGTCTTGCCGAGGAAGCTCGACAGCTTGACTGGCTTTCCGTCGAGATCGGAGAGCTCGAAATCAGGCGCCTTCTCACCGAGCTTGGCGGTGCCTGCGACGACCGGGGGCGTGGCGGGGCTCGCCGAGGCGATCACCGGTGCCGCAGCGGTCGAAGGTCGTTCGACGGCGGCCCCTTCCTCCGTGGGGCGCTTCGATTCGCAAGCGGCGAGAAGGAGCGTCAGTCCGAGCACAGAACGAGCGATGCAGCGCGACATGCCCGAACCTTAGAGCGTGGGTTCGGGGCGTGCCAGGCGCGAAATCCGCAGCGACATCGCGCGCGGAGCGCGCGACTCATTCGCAGGGGATGGGCGAGTAGCCGATCGCGAGATCGTCGTAGTAGACGGTGTTGTCCGTACCGCCGTAGAGGGCCCAGCCGAACCCAATCTTGGTCGGATTCGCCGGCAACGTCCCGGTGCCGGAGTGCCAGTCGTTCTTGACGGAGTCTTTCTCCGCGTCGACCGCCAGGTCGTCACCCACGTAGAGTTGCGCCTTGCTGTTCGTGAAATCGAACATGCCGCGCAGGCAGACCCAGGTGTTCGCCACGGGCGCGACGCACTTCTCGCACGAGGGTTGGGCCCAGGGATCGGGTGACAGCCCGTCACCATCCGCGGCGAGGTTCGCGTGATAGAAGCCCTGCATCCCGCCGAACCGAACCTCTTGGCTCTCGTCGCCTGGCCCGGCCGCGACGAAGGCCACGTGTCCGGCCCAATCCGCCTTTTCGAAGTGCATCCAAACCCGGAAGTGAACGATACCGTCCGGCAGCGGGAAGACGCTCGTGTTGGAGAACATGGTGGCGTTACCGGTCCCCACGACTTTCACCGACTGCGAGCCGTTGTGCTTCTGCTCATTCGAGATCTGGACCGTGCCGGGTCCGCTCACGGTGAAAAGGGTCGTATCGGGAGGGCTCCCTGCGGCCTCCGACTCGAAGTCATCCACTACGATGGCAGCGCCGTTGCCGCCGCCGCCAGCGCCTGCGCTACCCGCCGCCCCGGCGCTCCCCGCGCTGCCTGCATTCCCGACGGTCCCGCCAGCCCCTGCGCTTCCGCCGACGCTCGCCGCCCCGGCGGTGCCTCCCGCGCCCGCGCTGCTTCCGCCTGCGCCGCCGCTGGTTCCAGCGCTGCCCGCGGCGCCGCCGCTCGCGTTGCCGGCGGAGCCTCCGCTGCTCCCACCAGCGCCACCCGGGGGTTGCCGCTCTTGCTCGGGAGAGGAGCTACAGGCCAAAGCGAGACAGACGACGATCGAGCAACCGGGAACCCAAGCGCGAAGCATCGCGACAGCGTAGCGTAAGGTCACAGCGCTCGCACCTGGAACTTGTTCCAGGTCACGCCCGGGCCGAGACGCTCGAGATCGTTACCACTCGAAGGGATTGCGCTAGCCCGGAAAGCTTTCGGCTACGCGAGATCAGCCGTACTTCCCTTGCAGCTTCTGCACGAGTGAAACGTAGGCCTGCATCGCACCGTCTTTCGACAGGCCCTTCTTGCCGGACCAGGCGTCGTACTTGGCGCGCCCCTTGAAGTCCATCATGCCCGGGCGGCTCCCTTCCACGTCTCCGACGGTGCCCTGCTTGTACAGTGCGTAGAGCTCGAGCAGCTCGTCCGCAGCGGGCGTCTTCGAGAGCTGCTTGACCTTGACCTGTGCGGATTCGAATTCGTCGGCGAGCGCCATGCCGGGAGCATACTCGAAAGGGCGGAGGAGAGATCGCGGTCCGCGTTGGTGGAGGGTGGTGACGAATTCGCACCCACTTTCTCGGATCAGGAAACTCTGCCTGTATTCGGTTCAACACTGCCACTCTGCCACGCACGGGGCGCTCGCGGTGCCGGCTGTCGAGCCCTGGCCGAGGTAGCGCCGCCCGGGCGGGAACAGCCGAGATTCTCCAGCTGTCGAGGGCTTCGCAGGGGCTTGGCACGAGAGCTGCTCATCACGGGTTCATCGCGGCGCGATCGCCGCACCTTTCGGAGGAACCAGTATGAGAACGTTGCCATTATCGTGCGCGCGCGTGGCGCTGCTGTCCGCGTTGCTGGCCGGATTCACGGTGGGTTGCGTCGACCCGGACTCGCCCCTGATCCAAGAGAGCGTCGAAGGGTGCGACGAGATCGAGTCGTCGGAGACCATCGCGAGCGTCGAGGTCGACGAGTCGGTGCGCCGCTTGATGTCCGCCGCCGCAGACTTCTCGGCGGTCGTGAGCCAGGCCGAAGGTGACGTACTCAAGGCGTGCGCCGGCATCGCGCTCGATCTCGGCGCCTCCGACACCTGGAGCGCGATCGACGATCGCGCCGGCAAAATCTCGAACGACGAGGGAACGGGGGCCTGCGATCAGGCCGCGCTGAAGCTCGAGGCCGCGCTCCCGGCGAGCGCCGAGGTCAACGTCGCGATCGAGTACCAGAAGGGCTACTGCTACGTCGAGTACGAGCGCCAGGTCGAGTGTGACCAGGAGTGTACGTCCGAGACCACGTGCGAGCCCGGCCCCGTGGAGGAGCGCTGCGAGCCCGGGTCCCTGGCGGTCAAGTGCGAGCAGGAATGCGCGGCCGAGGCTACCTGCATGGGCAGCGCCAGCATCGAGGCGAACTGCGAAGGCAGCTGTCAGGGTGAATGCAAAGGCGCTTGCGAGGGCACGTGCGTCGCCGCCGACGGCACGAAGACGGAGAACGACGCGAACTGCGCCGGCAAGTGCGTGGGTTCGTGCAGCGGCTCGTGCAGCGGCGAGTGCAAGATCGAAATCGCCGAAGGCTGCAACTGCGGAGCAAACGTCTACTGCAAGGGTGGCTGTACCTCGACGTACACCGAGCCCGTGTGCGTGAAGGAGTACGGGCCGCCCGTGTGCACCGTCGACGAGACGTGCCACGAGGTCTGTACCGCGCATTGCTGGGCGAACCCCGTGTGCGTCCCGACGACCGTGGACGTCGTCGTCGACAGCAACGTCGAGGCCGAGCTCGCGCCCATCGAGGCCACGCTAGAGGCGCACTTGCCTGCCCTCATCGAGGCCGGCGAGGTACGCGGCGAAGCGGCCATCGACGCGCTCGAGCGCCTCTCCGACGCGGGATCCGACCTCGAGGCGCGCTCCGACGAATTTACCGGTAAGAGCGTCGCGTGCGCGACCGAGAGCGGCGCGGTCGTGGCGCGTGACCTGAAGACGATTCGAGTCACCGTCGACGCGAGCGTTCGCGTGGTCAATCTCTGCCGCGAGCGCGCGATGTGAAATCCCATGCGACCCGGCCGGCGCGCGCTCCGTGCGCCGGCCGGGTCGCGGAGGCGATGCTCAATGATCCAGCGACGTACCAAGTTCTCGCTCGGCGTCCTCGCGCTGCTCCTCGGAAGCGCGACGGAGGCTCTGGCGCTCGGTCAAACCACCGAACATGACTCGACGCTCCCGCCGCCCGAAGTCGATCGAATCGAAGAAGAGGACGGTGACGGCGCGCGGCGCGATCTCGAGCTCTTCTGGCTGCGCGTGAACGCGGGCTACACGGCGCTCGATCTCACGACCTTCCAGGCGGACGGCGACAACCTGACCGCGGACCTCATCCCGAGTCGCCTCGGCGGCCCCACCGTAGGATTGGGTGCCGGCGTCCGCCTGCTTTTCATTTCGCTCGCCGCGCGCGGCTCCGTCGCGTTCTTCTCGGACGCGAACGTCAATCGGCGCGTGGGCGACATGCAGCTCTGGTCACTCGACGGGGACCTCTTCCTGCACCTGCTCTCCGGCTACGACATCGAGCCCTACGTCGTGCTCGGGGGCGGCTACTCGACGTTCGGCGAAGTCGGCGACGCGATGCAGCGAGGCGGCTACAGCGTGTCCGGCGCGAACCTGCACGCGGGGGTCGGGCTCGACATCTTCTTGAACGAGGACGTCTCCATCGGTGGCCAGCTGAGCGGGTCGCTCACGTTCCTGGCGCGCCCTGGCGTATCGGCGAGGGATCTGCTCACTCCCGAAGAGGTCGAGACCGTCGGCGAGGCGCGCGCTCGCCTGCTCGAGGCGGACGGTTCGAGCATCGGCACCGGCTACGCGCTCGTGCTGGGGCCGTCGTTTCACTTCTGACGGGTGCTTGAAATCGGCTAGGCTCGCCGTCCTTGCCGCGGCGCGCCCTCTCCCGAATCTGGTGCTCGGCGCTCCTCGGCGGAGCGCTCGGATGTGATCCGTTTCACACCACCTTCGACGACATCGAAGGCGCCGAGACGTATCGAGCTCGAGAGCCGACGCCGGTCACGGGCAGCGCCGCGCGCCTGCTCGTGATGAACTACAACGTGAAGTTCGGGGGCGGACGAATCGACTTCTTCTTCGATTGTCACGGCGATCGTGTGCTGATGTCGAAGCGAGAGGTCGTTCGGAACCTGGAGGCGCTCGTCGAGAAGGTGAACCAGGTCGACCCCGACGTCCTCGTGGTTCAGGAGGTGGACGTCAACTCCAAGCGCTCTGCCTTCGTCGACCAGATGCAGTGGCTGCTCGACCACAGCAAGCTCAACTACGGGGTCTACGCGTCGCAGTGGAAGGCGGACTACGTGCCGAGCGACGGCATCGGAGCCATCGACTCGGGCAACGGCATCCTCTCGAAGTATCCGCTCTCGAACGCCGAACGCATCGCGCTCGACCTGCGGAGCGATCAGTCGAGCCTCGAACGCTACTTCTACTTGCGCCGCAACATCCTCCGCGCTCGCGTCGATTTGCCCGGCGAGCGTCGGGTAGAAGTGGTGGCCCTCCACGCCGACGCTTACGGGAAGGACGGTACCAAGCAGAGCCACGTCGAGCGCTTCGAGCGGGAGCTCGACGCGGCGGTTGCTCGCGGTGAGCTCGTGATCGGCGCGGGCGATCTGAACACGCTGCCGCCCGGCTCCGAGCAGACGTACGGGTTTCCGGACTCGGTGTGCGAAGACGAGGACTTCATCGCCGACGACTACCGGCCCGACGAGGGCTTGCTCGACGGGCTTTACGACAAATATAGCCCGGAGATCCCCCTCGCGGATTATCGAGCGGACAACGCGCGCTACTTCAGCCACACCACGGACAAGGACGGGTTCTGGAACCGCAAGCTCGACTACATCTTCACGAATGGGGAGGTCGTGCCGGGATCCGGGCTCGTGCACCAGGACGAGGCGAGCGGCGGCATGGACACGATGCCGCTCTCCGATCACGCGCCCGTGACGGTGGAGATAGAGGTCCCTTGAAGGCGGCGGTCACGGCGGCGGCGTGCGCGCTCTTCGCGACACGCGGCGCGAGCGCAGCCCAACCGGAGCGAAGCGATTTCGCGCCCTGGTCGACGCACGGAGCGCTGACGGTTCCAGAGGGTCGGGTAGAGCTGTCGCTGTTCGGAACGTCTCGCTACGGGCTCACGGACAGGCTCGAGCTCGGGCTGAACCCGGTCGTGTTCTTCGTGCTTCCGCACGTGGAAGGGAAGCTTCGACTCTGGCAGCGCGGCGAGTGGAGCGCCGCGGTCCGCTCGAGGCTCGGCTACCCGACGCCGTTTCTGGAGCTGGTTTCCAAGGAGGGTTCGGGCGGGCTCTTGCCCGCGACGACGGATGTCCCACAGGCCGTCCAGCTCGAGGCGGACGGCGTCGTTTCATTCAGCTTCCACGAGCAGCTCGCGAGCTTCGCCGCCGGGCTGGCCGTGGCTCCGCGTGGCCCCTCGGACGATCTTCCTCTGCTCGACTTCCCGTTTCTCTACCCGCGCTTCGCGCCGCTCTATTCCTGGGGGGTGCCG
>JAEZYO010000777.1 GCA_023419055.1 Pseudomonadota bacterium
AGCGGGGGCTCCTCGAGCTCGGGGGGCAGCGGCGGCGCGACCAGCTCGGGCGGGTCGAGCTCGGGCGGCAGCGCGGGAACGAGTGGAGCAGGAGGCGTGACCCCGGGCGTGGCGTGCACGGACCGCACGAGCAATCACGTCCAGGGCACGCGCCTGCGAATGAAGAGCGCCGTGACGAGCGAGGGCGATCGCTCGTGGCGCGGCTGGCACGATACGGAGCTCGACCTGGACTGCTCCTTCCGGATCGCCGCGGACGGCAAGCAGCGCTGCCTGCCGGGGATGCCCTACGCGACCCGGTACTACACGGACCCTGCGTGTACGGACGAGGTCGTGCGCTTCGTCGACGATGGCTGTGGCGGCCCGACGCCGGAGTACATCCACTCGGAGGTCGAGGCTTGCTCGACGGCGGGGATCACGGTGTACGAGGTCGGCGCTCCTCATGACGGGGCGGGCACGCTCTACCAGAAGGATGCTCAGGCGAGCTGCATCGAAAGCGGCGTCGACGGCTCTGAGTGGACCCTCTACCGGCGTGGCGCGGAGGTGCCGGCGAGCACCTTCTTAGAAGGAGAGAGCAAGAGCTGGGTCTCGCCGGGGCAGGTCGTCACCGAGGGGGTCGTGGCGAGCGACGGCACGCTCCAGGTGCTGGGCTGGACGGACACGTCGACGCAGACTCCGTGCTATTTCCAACGCGCCGAAGACAACGTGGAGCGCTGCCTGCCCGAGGGCGGGCTCGGCGCGACGCAGTACTACGAGGCCGGGTGTGAGAACCCCTTGTACGGGACGTCCTCGACGTGCCCCGGCGTCGAAGCTCCGGGGTTCGCGCGGAAGGCAGCGGACGACAGCTGTGACCTGGGACCATCCGTGATCCGCCGGGGCGAGGCGTACACGTCCGCTGCTTACGCGTACGACGGCATGTGCAGCGAAGCGACGGTCGAAGAGGGGTACACCCTGTATCGACCGGGAGAGAAGATCCCGGCGACGGATTTCCTCGGGACCAACGTGAGCCCTCACGAGGCCGACGGCGGACGCCTCTTGCCCACCTACCGAAACGCCGACAGCGGCGCTTGCTGGTTCGAAGGTTGGTGGGACAGCGAGCTCGAGGTCGCGTGCACCTTCGAGCTGATGCGAGACGGCAAGTACTACTGCCTCCCGGAGTATGAGTACGAGGCGCTCACGCCGATCGTCGCGTACAGCGATGAGACCTGCACGGTCGAAGCCTCCGTGGCGATCGTGACCTGTCCCTCGACGCCGCTCCCGACGCATACGAGCTACTACGACAGGGAAGATCCGAACGCATGTACGGGGTGGAGGATCGCCTGGGCGTTGGGCGAGGTGAAAACCGCCGAAGCGCTCGGCGCCCGCTTCACGAAGTCGGGCACGTCGTGCTCGCCGGCCAACCTGGCGGCGAACACCTACGTCGAGCTCGGCGCGCGGCTGCCTGCGTCGACCTTCATGTCGGCCGACATCATGGTGGAGTGAAGCATACGGAGCGCCTCACTCCTCCGAGGATTCCTTCTCGAGCGGCACGTTGAACAGATAGATGTGGTGCTTTCGGTCGGTGCCCTTGGGCTGAATCGAAAGCGTCAGCGCGGGCTTGACGCCTTGCATGTCGTAGTCGTGAGAGACGACGCGCGAGCCGGGCTCGAGCTTCTCGAGCTGCGGGATGAGCCGTACGTTGAGCTCCGGCAAGAGGTACAGCGTGACGATGTCCGCGGGGCTGAGGTCGAGCGAGAAGATGTCGGCTTGCTCGATCGTCACGAGCTCGGCGACGCCGTTCTTCTCCACGTTCTCGCGCGCTTCGGCCACGCGCGCCGGGTCGATGTCGAAGCCGTAGGCGCGCACGCCGTAGCGCTTGGCCGCCGTGACCACGATGCGGCCGTCGCCGCAGCCGAGATCGTAGACGACGTCGTCCGGTTCGACTTTGACGATCTCGAGCATCTTGTCGACCACGGGCTGCGGCGTCGGTACGTACACGACGTCGGGCGTGCGCTCGGCCGGCGCCTCCTCGTCATCCAGCGGAACTTCCTGCCCCGTCTCGACGCGCGCCGCCGCTATCAGCGCCAAGGTGTCGACTTCGGGCCCGGTTTCGCGCGAGCTCGCTCCGCGTCCGCCCAGAGTCACCCCGGGCGAGTCGCTCGATTCGCAGGCGAAGGTCACGGTCGCGAGCGCGGCGGCGCCGCATAGGGTCCACGTTCTCATAGGCTCCTCCAGGTCGAAGGCCGTCGTTTCGAAGCGAAGAAGAGCGGCACCCCGAGGAGCACCGGCACGACACCGACCAGCGCCAAGCTGCCGGCGTAGTCGATCGAGGCGTAGAGCATGTAGGCGCACATGCCGCAGAAGATCAGGGGCAAGATCGGGTAGAGCGGCACCTCGAACGGACGGTGTCGCTCGGGCTCGCGCTTCCGCAACACGAACAGCGAGACGCCGGTGAGCAGGAAAAAAAGCCAGAACACCGGCGCCGTGCAGCGCAGCAACGTGTCGAAGCCACCGTGCCCCGACCACTCGGCTCCCCCGAACCCGAGGGTGCGGAGCGCGCCGTCGACGAGGTCGCGCCCGAACGCGGTGCCGACGACGCCGATCAGGATCAGGGTGACCGCGAGCTCGGCGAGCAGGGCGACGAGCGGCGTTCGCGGCTGCTCGGTCCAGCGCCCGAGCGGCGCGAGCGCGCTGTAGTCGGCGCCCAGAGCAGCGTGCACGCGCGATCCGGTGAAGATCAGCGCGTTGGCGGCGCCCAGCGCCGAGACCACCACGATGAGCGCCATGGCGCCCCCGGCGAGCGAGCCGAGCGGCAGCGCCAGCACCTCCTTGGCGATGGCGTCCGAAGTGCTGGCTCTTTCGAAGCCGAGCGCCGCGATGAACGCCGCGTTCACCAGCAGATAAATCGCGGCGATGCCGGCCGTTCCGAGCAACAGCGCGCGAGGCAGGTTGCGCCTCCGGTCGCGGACCTCCGCGGCGACGAACGCGGCGTCGTTCCAGCCGCCGTAGGTGTAGAGCACCAGGATCATGGCGACGCCGAATGACGCCGAGCCCGCGGCCGGTCGTTCCGCGAGCGCGCTCGGGTCGCCCCACGCGGCGCCGGCGACGACGATGGAAAGGAGCCCCAGCACCTTCAGCCAGCTGAGGACGTTCTGCGCCGTCTTGCCGATGGCGACGCCTGCGACGTTGAGCAGCGTGAGCGCGATGACCGCCCCCGCGGCCAGCGCCGCGCTCGAGCTCGCGGACAGGCCGAAAAGCGCGACCGAGTAGTCCGCGAACACGTAGGCCATCATGCCGATGCTGCCCGTCATCAGGATCGCGAGCTGCGCCCAGCCGAAGAGGAAGCCGACGAGCGGCGCATAGGCGCGAGACAGGTACACGTAGTCGCCGCCTGCGCGCGGATAGGCGCTCGCGAGCTCCGCGTAGCAACACGCACCGATCAACGAAAGCACCCCGCCGAGCCCCCACACGAGCAGGGCCGGAACGGGCCCCGTGACGTTACCGAGGACCATCGGCGCGGTCTCGTAGATCCCCGCTCCGACCACGATGCCGATGATGACGCTGACCGCGTCCCACAATCCAATGGTTGCGGGCTCGGTCTTCGTGGACTCGAAGTCGACGACGTCCGTGGCCTGCATGCACCAAGGTCCGTGCACGCCGCATGCCGCACCCAGAGCGGTCACGGTGTGGCGTCGATGAACCCAAGACTGGTAACAAAGTGCGAAACTGGCGGGCGGGCGCGGCCGACCAAGAGCCATGACTCACTCGAGCTCTTGGTCGCTGCGTTCGTTCTCGGCTTTGATTCCGCTGTTACTCGCAGCCGGCTGCTACGGCGCCGACGTGGAGAGGGGAGAAGGAGCGGCGGAGCCGCAGCCCACCTCCCAGGGTCCGAGCGGAAGCGCAGGAGCAGGTGAGGAGGAGAGTGAATCGGGCGGCGAACCGGTCGCGCCGGAAGGGCAGGGAGGGGCGCCCTCTCCGGTCCCCGCTTCAGGAGGCATTCCGATCGATGCGCTCCCAGAGCTCTACGCGGAGGCCGCCTGTGAAGCGAACGCGCATTGTTGGGCCGCGCACTACGAAGTCTACGGTGGCTGGGACTGCGTCGGCGTTACCCGAACCTACCTCGAAGATCGGCTCTCTCGTTGGAAGCAGGCTATCGAAGAAGGCAAGGCCGTCTACGACGCGAGTCAGGTCGAGGCTTGCATCGAGGAGATGCGCTCGCAGAGTTGTGACGACTTCTTGACCCGGAACTCGGACGTTTGCCTGGCGGCGCTGGGCGGGACGGTGCCTCTGGGCGAGGACTGCAATGACGACATCGAGTGTGAGGGCGATGCCTTTTGCGACTTCGGGCCCAAGTGTCCTGGAAAGTGCGTGGCGAGGCAGGCGCGTGGCAACCATTGCGGCGACGATAGCTCGCGCTGCGCAGACGGGCTGGTTTGTTCCGATGACACGTACCGATGTGTCCCTGCCGGGCGGCTGGGTGACCCCTGCGACGCGGGCAAGGCGCCGTGCATGCCGGGCCTCTTTTGCGCTGGAGCCGACGAGGACGCGGCGCTCCCCGGTGCGTGCAAGACCTACGCTGACGTGTTCTCACGCAAGCTCGGCGAGGCTTGTAACCTCTCCTCGGACGAGCTCTGCGTGGCTGGGCTCCACTGCGCTCAGTTTCGCGA
>JAEZYO010000811.1 GCA_023419055.1 Pseudomonadota bacterium
GGAGCTTCAAAGCCCTCTTGATGGCGAAGTATCTGATCAGCTTCGTTACAGACGAGGGTCCGCAATGTTGAAGGCTCAAACCGCCAAACTCGCAGCCGATCGGCGCATCTTCTCACGTGATCGTGTGCTGCTGCTTCCATCCCTTCGTTCTCCTCCCTGAGCGATCCGATCGAGCAAACTCGACTTTCCCCCCAGCGGTCAACCCGGGCAGGCCGGCATCGGGTAGATTGAGGCCGCCCGCGGCGTTGGCGCGCCCGGGCGGATGGGGCGACGATGACTAGAACGACCAACCGAAAAGAAATCTCGAAGCGACCGACGCCATGATCGGAACGCACACGGCTCACGAGGATCACCGAGACGAAAACGTCGCTCGCGCGCTGGGGATCCTGCAGAACATCCGCTACACCACCGAAGGGCTGCGAGACCTGGCGAGCGAGGGCGCAGCTTGAGGGTGGAGCTCGCTGATCTCGTCTGGCAGTACCAGGGCGCTTCGACAGCGGAGCGCCCTGGCCTGCTCGCGCAGCTCCGCAAGCTCAGCGATCCGGCGTGGCGCGCGCACACGCGACCACCGAGATCGGTTACCACCGCTCGTGCCTTGCCGAGAGCACGGGACCGAGCGCGTGGAGTTCATCGACTCGAAGAGCTGGCTCTTCCTCTGCCACGAGTGCGGGGAGCTCTACCGGTCCAACGGAGACGAGGGGCTCGCGGAGGACATGCTCGACGACGAGGAGCGCGTCGCGGCACTACCACCCCCACTGTGCCCCGGTTGCGGGGCGGATCGCGTGGTTCTCGAGGATGCCTTCATGAGCCGGTGGCACTGCGTTGCCTGCCGAGCGGAGATTGGCTGGGACGGGCTCGAGCCACCCAAGGTGCTCGCGGGCGAGGAGCCCCTCGAGCTTTTCGTGATCGACGCCGACGGAAACGTGAAGCGCAGCATCCGCGATCTCTGGCCTTCGGCGGATGATCCGAGGCTGGTCACTCGCTCGAATCTGAAGAGGTCCGTGGATCCCTAACCCCTCGCGCGGCGAGCTCTCGTGGACGAAGCAATGGCCTACCCGTCGCCAGCATCACTCTCCAGGCCAGAACCGGTGTAAGCTCCGCATCCACGACCTGCGCTCGAGCTTCGTCACGGTATCGCTTACGAACGGCAACAGCGAGACGTGTGGCCGACCGAACCGGGCACCGATCGAGTCAGAGGATCAACCGGTAGCGACGGGCGCGCTCGGCGCAAGAGCTCGGGCTCGGTCCGTTCCTGCCGCTCGACGCGGTGATCCCTGAGTTCGCCGCTCCCCTTGGTGACGACCATCGCCCAGCGATGGCCCAAGAAACAGTGTCCGGGGACGGAATTGAACCGCCGACACGAGGATTTTCAATCCTCTGCTCTACCGACTGAGCTACCCGGACGAGGTTGCGCGGCTAGATGCCTTGCAACAGGGGACCGGACGTCTAGCGCAGGGAGCGGCAGGGGTGCAAGCCCCAAGCGGGGTGGTGGTGCGAGTAGGCCGGAAGTTCGGAAATTCTGGGCCGCGAGACCGGACCTCCCGAACTGGGGTAGCCTGGCGGGCCATGGCGGTGCCTCCGTCGGCTTTGGCTCAAAGTCCCTTCTCCCAGGAGGGCTACCTGCTCCAGCTCCTGCAGAAGGCGATGGCAGCGGGGGCGCGCGACATTCACCTGAAGGTGGGTCAGCCGCCGGGGGCGCGCGTGCGGGGGGCGCTCGTGTTCTTCCGGGTGGACAAGATCCGGCCGGTGGATACGGAAGCGGCGGCGCGGCACATCATCAAGGACGAGAAGGTGCTCGCCGAGATCGACGGGCTGCGCGAGTTCGACGCGTCGTACTCGGCGCCCGGGATCGGTCGGTTCCGCGTGAACGTGTACCGGCAGCGCGGGTCGCTGGCGATCGTGATGCGCGTGATCCCCTTGAACGTGCCGTCGCTCGACAAGCTGGGGGCGCCGGTGGCGTGCAAGATGCTGGCGGAGAAGGACCGGGGGCTCGTGCTGTGCGTGGGGGCGGCGGGCAACGGGAAGAGCAGCACGCTGGCGGCGATGATCGACCACATGAATCATCACACGCAGCGGCACATCATCACGATCGAGGATCCGATCGAGTACCTGTACGAGGACGATAAGTGCTCGATCAGCCAGCGCGAAATCGGGGTGGATACGAGCAGCTTTGCGAGCGCGCTCCGCGCCGCGCTGCGTCAAGATCCGGACGTGATCCTGGTGGGCGAGATCCGTGACGCGGAGACGATGGAGATCGCGTTGAAGGCGGCGGAGACGGGCCACCTGGTGATCTCGACCCTGCACACGCCGGACGTGTCGCGGACGATGAACCGCATTGCGTCGCTGGCCGAGGACGGCAACCCGGAAGAGTTACGGGAACGGCTCGGCGACGCGCTCCAGGGGATCGTGGCGCAGCGGCTTTTGCCGCGGGCAGACGGTCAGGGCATGGTGCTGGCGGCGGAGGTGCTGGTCTCGACCGGCTCGGTCCGGGAGAGCATCAAGCGGCCCCTCGGCAACCCTCCGCTCAAGGAGCTGATGGAGTCGGGCCAGGGGATGTACGGGATGCAGACGTTCGAGCAGCACATCAAGGAGCTGGTGCGGGACGGCTACCTCGACCGCGACGTCGGTCGGGCGGCGATGGGCTTCTGAGAAACCCTGGGTTCTGACCGGGTGTTTTTGACGCGCGCGCGGTGAACGGCTAGTCACTGGGTGATGTCCGAGCTTCGTCACGATTGGACGCTCCCCGAAATCAGGGCCATCCACGATCTTCCGCTGTTCGAGCTTCTGGATCGGGCCCGCGCCGTTCACGTGGCGAACCACCCGAAGGACGAGGTTCAGCTCTGCACGCTGCTCAGCGTGAAGACGGGCGGCTGCCCCGAGGACTGCGCGTACTGTCCGCAGTCGTCGCACCACGAGACGAGCGTGAAGGGCGAGCCCATGCTCAAGGTCGAGGACGTGATCGCGAGCGCGCGCGCGGCGAAGGCCCACGGGGCGACGCGCTTCTGCATGGGCGCGGCCTGGCGTGAGGTGAAGGACGGTCCCCAGTTCGATCGCGTGATCGAGATGGTGAAGGGCGTGAAGGCCGAGGGCATGGAAGCGTGCGTGACGCTCGGCATGCTCTCGGAGAGCCAGGCGGCGCGCCTCGCCGAGGCCGGGCTCGACGCGTACAACCACAACCTGGATACGTCGCGCGACAACTACAAGTCGATCATCTCGACGCGCCAGTTCGACGATCGACTCCGCACGCTACGCAACGTGCGCCAGGCGGGCATCACGGTGTGCTCGGGCGGCATCATCGGCATGGGTGAGAGCATCGACGATCGCTGCGGCATGCTGCTCGAGCTCGCGCGCCTCTCGCCGCACCCGGAGAGCGTGCCGATCAACGCGCTGGTGCGCGTGGAGGGGACTCCCCTCGCCGCGCTGCCGCCCATCGACCCGACCGAGCTCGTGCGCATGATCGCGACCGCGCGGCTCTTGATGCCGAAGACGCGCGTGCGCCTGTCCGCCGGGCGCCAGGAGCTCTCGCGCGAGGCGCAGCTCATGTGCCTGTACGCGGGCGCGAACAGCATTTTCTACGGTGAGAAGCTGCTCACCACGCCGAACCCGGAGTCGAGCGAAGATCTCGAGCTGATGCGCGCCGCCGGGCTCACCGCTCAGGCCCCCGCGCCGTCAGCGGCTCCTGCCACGGCGCAGGATCCCGCCGCCGCGGAGTAGTCCCTTTCGCCCGGGCTGGCTCAGCTCTGGGCGACCAGTTTCAGTTCTGCGCGACCGGACGGTGGCCGGCCTTGGGCATGCACTCCTTGCGATGCTGCTCGGCCTCGCGAGTGCAGAGCACCATCTTGCGCGGCCGCTTCTGCTTGCGGTCCACGTACGGCCTCGGGCGCGGCTTTGGCT
>JAEZYO010000862.1 GCA_023419055.1 Pseudomonadota bacterium
GCTCCCCTCTTCGTCGCACGAGTTCGGCCCCGATGGGACCTTCTGGGGCAGCGTCCGGCAGAGCCGGCTCGGCGTGAAGGGTTTCTTGGACACGCCGCTCGGCGAGCTCAAGACGCAGCTCGAGTTCGAGTTCTTCGGGGTCGGCGTGGACGCGGGGCAGACCACGATTCGCCTGCGACACGCCTACGGCGAGCTCGGGCACTTCGGCGCGGGCCAGTATTGGAGCCCGTTCATGGACATCGACGTGTTCCCGAACAGCATCGAGTATTGGGGACCGCCCGGCATGGTCTTTTATCGCAACGTGCAGGTGCGCTGGATGCCGGTGCAGGGTGACTCGAAGATCACCATCGCGGCCGAGCGCCCCGGCGCGAGCGCCGATCTCGGGGACTACGAGGAGCGCATCCAGATCGCGAACATCAACGCTCATTTTCCCCTGCCCGACTTCTCTGCCGAGGCGCGCTACGGCGGTGAATTCGGCTACGTGGAGGCTGCCGGGATCCTGCGTCGCATCGAGTGGGAGGACGGCGACCTTTCGAACGGCGACCAGTCCGGAAGCGTCTGGGGCTGGGGCGTCAACCTGAGCTCGAACGTGAACTTCATGGAGAAGAACGTGGTCAAGCTACAGGTCGTCTACGGTCATGCGATCGAGAACTACATGAACGATGCGCCCGCCGACATCGGCGTGCACGTCGAAGAAGACGGCAGCCTCGAGGGCGAGGCCCTCCCCATCCTCGGCTGGACCGCCTTCGTCGACATCTATTGGAACGAGCTCGCGAGCAGCACCTTCGGCTACTCGCGCGTCGACATCTGGGACACGAACGGGCAAGCGGCGAGCGCGTTCCAGCACGGACAGTACGCGCTCGCCAACGTGCTCTTCTACCCGACCGACAACGTCATGCTCGGGCCCGAGTTCCAGTTCGGTCACCGCGAGAATCGCGCCGACGGCTTCGACGTGAGCGACTTCCGAATTCAGGCTTCGTTCAAGTTCAACTTCTCGGGTACGGCTGCCTGGACCGCGGCCGAGTAAGCTACTTGGCGTCGCCGGCGATGCGCGCGAGCTCTTCTTCCGAGATGTCGAAATCGGAGAAGACGTTCTGCACGTCGTCATGCTCGTCGAGCGCGTCGACCAGGTTGAGGCAAACCTCGGCTTCCCGCCCCGAGACGACCTTCTTGTTCTTGGGGACGTAGGCCACCTTGCTCGACTGGAGCGGGAGCTTCGCGCCCTCGAGCGCCGCGCTCACGCGATCGAGATCGGCGGCCGGCGTGTACACCGTCCAGATGTCGCCCTCGTCGCGGTAGTCGTCAGCGCCGGCTTCGACCGCCGCTTCCATCAGCTGGTCCTCGGTCACCTTGCTCTTCTCGAGGGTGATCACGCCCTGGCGATCGAACGCCCAGCCGGCGGTGCCCGAGCCGCCCATCTGACCATTGTGGCGCTCGAAGATCTTGCGGAGCTCGGCGGCGGCCCGGTTCCGGTTGTCGGTCATGCCCTCGACCAGGAAGAGCGTCCCCTGGGGGCCAGTGCCCTCGTAAAGCACTTCCTCATAGGAGGCGCCCTCGAGCTCCCCGGTGCCGCGCTGGACGGCGCGCTTGATGTTGTCGGCCGGCATCTGCTGGGCGCGCGCGTCGGCGACCGCCTTGCGAAGCCGGGGGTTGCCGTCGATGTCACCGCCACCGATGCGCGCCGCCGTGACGATTTCACGGATCAGCTTGGTCCAGACCCGGCCGCGCGCTGCGTCCAGGGCACCCTTCTTGCGCTTGATCGTGGCCCATTTGGAATGGCCGCTCATGGGGTCGCTTCCCTAGCACCGGGAAAGGGGCGGGTGAAGGGGGCGCGAGGACCGGAGCAGGGGAAATCGCGCAGGGCCGACCCGGGGGAGCATCTGGAGCGGCCGTTGTAAGCTTTCCCCGTGACGCAAACGGCCGGCGACGCCCTCCCCCGCCTGCGCTTCGATCGAAGGTTGCTCGTGAGCAGCGTCCACGAGCACGGCGACTTCGTGGCCCGCTCGCTCCGGAACCTCGGGGTCGACGACACGCACCTCGATCTCGCGGTCGAGAAGGTGTTCCTGCTCGTGCTCCGCGAGGAGCCCTCGCCGGAGCGGCTGCGTGACCCGGCTTGCCTCTTCCGTGCCGCCGCGAGGATCGCGACGCAGGCCCGCAAGCGCTGGCCTCGGCGTGCCTCCTCGAACGCGACGCCGCGCGAGCGGCTCGACCGGGTCCTCGACAAGATGCCGGAAGAGCTGCGTGAAGTGTTCGTGCTCTCGGAGATCGAGAAGCGCGAGGTCGAGTGGGTCGCGGCGACGCTCGGCCAGAGCGCGACGTGGGCTCGAACTCGGCTCCGGCGCGCGCACCGAACCTTCCTGCACGAGCTCACCGTGGAGGGCGCGCCGCGCGATGCCCTCCCCGCGGGTGAAGCGGAGAACGCCCTCGACGTGCTCGACGCCGGGAAATCGGTGACCGCTTCGGCGCGTGCCCGCGAACGCACGGTGCGCGCGATCGAGGCGGTCAGCAACGCGACGTTGCTCGGCCGGCTCCGCCACTTCTCTTCGCGCGTCTCGCTCGTGGTGTGGCTCGCGCTCGGGCTCGTGCTCGTGGTGCTGGTCTACGAGCTCTTCGTCTCGCTCCGCTGAGCGTCGTCCTGCTTGGGCGGGACGAGCGGCAGGCAGACTCGAAACAGCGCGCCCCCCTGCTCGGCGCTCTCGACCCCAATCGTACCGCCGTGCGCTTCCACCGCCGCCTTGCAGTACGCGAGCCCGAGACCTCGGCTCGTCCGGATCGGCCCCTTCGGCCGCGCCTCGAGCTGCACGTACTTCTCGAACACGCGCGTGCGCATGTCCTCGGGTACGCCTGGCCCCTGATCGCGCACGCCGAACTCGATCATCGAGCCCGAGCTCCGGCACTCGAGGTCGACCTCGCCGCCGCGAGGCGTGTTCCGGAGCGCGTTGTCGACCAGGTTCTCGAACACGCGCCGCAAGAGCTCGTAGTCGCCGTGGAGCACCGGAACTTCTCCCTCGACGCGCGCCCCGAGCTTGTGCGAGCGCTCCCCCGCCCGCCTTCGCATCGCGTTCACGACGTCGCCGATCAAGCGCCCCGGCTCGATCGCCTCGACGCGGAGCGGCAGCCCGCGGTCTTCGCTCTGGTGCAGGTCGACCAGGTTCATGACCATGCGAGTCATGGACTCGGCCGCCGACACGATGTCGCGCAGCGCCTGCTCGTCGTCACCCTGCAAGGTCCCGAGCTCGATCAAGTAGGCCGCGTTCGTCATCACCGCGGCGAGCGGGTTCCTGAGCTCGTGCACCAGGAGCGCGCCGAGCTCGTCTTTCTGACGCTGCAGGCGCAAGAGATCGCGGTTTCTGTGCTCGAGCTCACGCTCGCTCTGCTTGACTCGCAAGAGGAACCGCACGCGCACGCGGAGCTCCGTCGGCCCGACCGGCTTCACCAGCAAGTCGTCGATCCCGAGCTCGAAGGCCCGCTGCTCGAGCTCTCCCTCCCCGGGCCCGGCGATGAAGATGACCGACGTCGCCGCGAGCTCCGGAAGCGAGCGCAGCCGGTGACAGCCGCTCACGCCGACCGAAACGCCGCCCGATAGATCCAGCAGCGCCACGTCGGGCGCGCGCCCGGCGAGCACCTCGCGAGCGTCCTCGACGCTCGCCGCGGAGACGACCGCGTAGCCCTCTCGAGCGAGCGGCTCCGAAAGGGCGGCGCGATTGTCCTCCCGGTCGGCGATCAAGAGTACGAGCTCTTCACTCATGCTTCCCCCGAGGCAGTCGACGGGCGAAAAACGAAGCGCCTGCCCGGCCCGGTCGTTCGACGGCTAGTCGAGCTTGACCAGGAAGTCGGGGGTCGGCTTCGCGAACAGGTAGCCTTGCTGGAGCTCCACGCCGAGCGCGGCCAGCGTGTCGCGCTCTTCCGTCGATTCGACTCCTTCCGCGACGGTCATCATCCTCAAGCTGCGGCTCGCCTCGATCACCGCCCCGACCAGGCGCTGGCGTACCAGGTCCCAGGCAACGTCACGGACGAGCGACATGTCGATCTTCACC
>JAEZYO010000880.1 GCA_023419055.1 Pseudomonadota bacterium
CCATGAACTGCCGCGTCAGCGGGAAGAGACACTTGAAGAGGCTCTCTTTGCAGGAAAAGATCAGGGTCAGGCGCTCGGTCTGGCTCGCGTGAGGGAGCGCGCTCTTGACGAACAAAAGCTCGTCCGAGCGCGCGACGGTGGGCGCCACGTCGGGCCCCTCCTGGTCGAGCAAAATGCGCTCCACGTCGATCCCCAGCGATCGGTAACTTTTCTGCGGGGCGACCGCGGCGCAGGCGATGCCGCCGCCGTGCGAGATCGAACCTATCACCCCGCTCGGCCAAGCCGGAGTGCCGTCGAGGTTGCGACCGATCGTCGCACCTTGCCCGAGGCGCTCGAGCGCGAGCGTCGCCGCGTGCCTGCCCGCGAGGAACTCCGCGCGCCGCTTCGGCGCCGCACCCCGCGGAACGCCCGCGGGCTCGAAGCCCGAAAGCAGCTGCAACGTGAGCTCGGGCGCGGACAGAGCGAGCGCCACCGCGCGTACGTCGGGCGGTAGCTCGAGGCCGAGCTTCACCGAGGCGAGCTTCGCCGTGCCCGCCGCGCCCTCGAGGTGCGGTGCCATCGTCACCCCGCCACCGACTCGGAGAGCTCGGGTGCCACGGTGCCCGCGGCTTCGCTACGACGGGGCGGGATCTCGCGCCGGATGCGTTCGTGATACTTGCGCGCCGTGCGGCTCTTGCCGAAAAGGAGCGTATCGCGCTCGAAGCGGCGCAGGAGCTCGCGATACTCGCGATCCTCGAGCTGGCGGGCACCCTCGAGGCGCGCCTTCACGTACCCGACGAGGATGCCGAGGCCGCTCATCAGGTACGGTCGCTCGGCCATGCGGTAGAGCGAGACGGCGGCCATGTAGAGCGGGCTCGAGCCCATGAAGTGCTTGCCGCGGCCCCAGCGCTGCCGACCGTGCCAGAGGTTCAAGTGGCTGGATCCCATTTGGCGGAGGTGCACGATTCGAAGCTCGGGATCGTCCACCGAAGAGGCCACCCAGCCGCGCATCCGGCACATGTGGCCGTCGATGCCGTCCCAGCAGACCTCGCGCACGAAGCCGCCGATCTCCTGGAAGCAGGCGCGCCGGTAGAACTTCACCGGGCCGACCGAGTTCTCGTCGCCGGTGCGCTCCATCACCTCGCGCTCGCCGAAGCGGAGGTAGAGCTTGCCCGAGAGCGTTCCGAGCCATGGATCTGCCTCGAAGTACTCCATCACGCGCTCGAAATAGCGGGGCGGCATCTCGAGGTCGGTGTCGAACTTGCAGACGTAGTCGTACTCGTCGAGGTTCACGCTCGAGAGGCCGTGGTAGAACGCGTCGATGACGCCCGGGCCGACCGATCGGTGCCCGCGGTTGTCGCGGCGCACCACCTCGATGAACGGGTACTTCGCCTTCGCCCGCGCGAGGATGTTCGGCGTGTCGTCGCTCGACCCGTCGTCGACGATCAACCACTTGGCCGGCAGCACGCTCTGCGCGGCCACGGTGTCGATGGTGATCTGCAGATAGTCTGCCTCGTCACGGCAAGGTGAAATCAAAAGGTAACGGCGTGACACGAGTCTCGACCTCCTTGCTCCCGGCTCTTCGAAATCACAACGCGACCCCGTGCTCTTGACACCAGTGCATGAGCACGAAGGGCGCCCAAATGCGCGACCAATAGATGCCCGGCGCCCCGCTCTGGAACGCGCGGAACAGGCTGCCGAGCGCGTCGGGGTTGAAGCCGACGCTCTCCACCAAGCCTCGATCCGAGAACAGCTCCTCGATGTCCGCGGCCAGGCGGTCCTTCGCCCAGACCTCGATCGGCAGCACGAAGCCCGCCTTCGGACGATCGAAGATGCTGAGATCCAGATCGGGCATGGCGAGCTCCTTCAGGAGCTGCTTCTTCCCGAGCGGCGCGAAGCGCACGTCGTCGGGCAGCGCTTGCGCGGCCTCGACGACCTTGTGATCGAGCAGCGGGACGCGCACCTCGAGCGACACGGCCATGCTCGCGGCGTCGGTGTCGCGCAGCAGGCGCTCGCCGATGAAGAGGGCGAGCTCCAGGGTGCCGATCGCGGCGAGCGGGCTCGCCTGCTCCACGAGCGCGGCGAGCTCCTTCGCGCGCTCCGGCACGAGCCCGTAGGGGGCGCAGTCGACGAGCGAGTCCGCCGCGAGCTCGTGCAGGAAGTCGCGCGTGTAGAGCGCGTACGCGACCTGGTACATGTTCACGGACTCGCCGCGCGTGTTGAAGAGGTCCGCGAGCTTGCCCCAGCGCGTCTGAGGCGGGACGCCGGAGCTTCCTGCGAGGAGCTTGGAAATGCTGCCGATGACGGCGCTCGGAGCCTGCCCCGTCACGCGGGCCAGGCGCTGCCCGCGCGGCAGATCGCGGAAGCTCCGGTAGCCGCCGAAGAGCTCGTCGCCTCCGGTGCCCGCGAGCGCCACCGTGACGCCGGCCTCGCGCACGAGCTTGCTCACGAAGTAGCTGTTGATGGCGTCGAACGTCGGCTGATCCAGGGACCCGAGCGCGGCTTCGAGCCCGCTCCTGAAGTGATCCTGGGTGAGGCGGAGCTCGACGTGTTCCGTCCCGAGCCAGTCAGCGATTCGGCGGGCGAACCCGGACTCGTCGAACTTGGCTTCCTCGAAGCCGATGTGGAACGTCTTCACCTTGCCTTGCGCGGCGCGCACCGAGAGCGAGGCGATCGCGCTCGAGTCCACGCCGCCGGAGAGGAACACGCCGAGCGGCACGTCGCTCACGAGGTGCTGGCGCGTGGCCGTCATGAGCTCGGCGCGCAGCTGCTCGACGCCCTCCTCGGCGTCGAGCTTGGCGTTCGACTTGAGCGACCAATAGCGCTCGGGCACGGCCTCGGGGGCGTCGATCTTGATGCGCATCGCGGCCCCGGGCGGGAGCAGCGAAATGCCCTGCACCATGGTGTTCGGGCCGCACACGAAGCCGTTCCAGAGGTAGCTCGCGAGGCCCTCGCGATCGAGCCGCCGCTCGAAGAGACCGGTCGCGAGCAGCGCCCGGAGCTCGGAAGCGAACAAGATCACCCTGCCGTTCGGGCGCTCGAGCGTCGCGTAGTAGAGCGGCTTGATGCCGAGCCTGTCGCGCGCGATCAGCACCTCGCGCCGGCGCGCGTCGTAGATGGCAAAGCCGTACATCCCGCGCAGCCGCGGCAAGATGTCCGCGCCCAGCCGGCCGTAGCCGCGGAGCAGCACCTCGGTGTCTCCGCGGGAGCGGAAGCAGACGCCGTTCCTCTCGAGGTCGCTCCTGAGCTCGGCGAAGTTGTAGATCTCTCCGTTGAAGGCGACCACGTTCCCGGTCTCGTGGTCCTCCATCGGTTGATGTCCGTCGCTCGTCAGATCCATGATCGCGAGCCGCCGGAAGCCGAGCACCACGCCCGCGCCCCCGCCGCTCCGGTAGAGCCCGGAGTCGTCGGGGCCGCGGTGAGTCTCCGCGCACATCATCTTCTCGACCGCGGCCTCCAGGCTCGCGTCGATCGCACCAATCACACCAGCGATGCCGCACATCAGGCAGCCTGCCCTTCCATGAGTTGACGCATCACGATCACGCAGAATTTCGGATCACGAACCAGGTAGCGCCCCGCGAGCCGGCGCGGCTCTTGAATGAGGCGGTAAAACCACTCGAGCCCCGCGCGCGAAACCCAGCGCGGAGCGCGCTTCTTGACCCCCGCCACGAAATCGAGCGACGCCCCGACCCCGACCACCACGGCCGGCCGCAGCAGCTTGCGCTGCTCGAAGGCGAAGATCTCCTGCTTGGGGGCGCCGAGCGCCGCCAGCAAGATGTCCGGCTTCGCGCGCTGAATGCGCTCGATCACCTCGGGGTCGAGCGCGTCCACGTCGACGTGCGAGTCGTCCACGCCCACGATCCGGAGCCCCGGGAGCGACTGCTCGAGCTTTCGCTTGGCCTCGTGGGCGACGCCGGGCGCGCCGCCGAGCAAATACACGCGGTAGCCCCGGCGCGCGGCGAGCTCCATCAAGGGGACCACCAGATCCGAGCCCGACACCTTCGCCGGCAAGGGCTGAGACAAGAGCTGCGCGGCCCAGAGCACGGGCGTGCCGTCCACCAGCGACAGGCTCGCGCCGTGATAGGCCCGCCGCAGCCGCTCGTTGCTCTCGGCCATCACGATGTGGTCGACGTTCGGGGTGAAGACGCTGCCGCCGCGACCGCTCTGCACCAGGCGGTCGATGATCTCGAGCGCCCCGTTCAAGTCGACGGGATCGAGGGGCAGCGAACCGACCCGGACCCTGCGGTCCGCGGTCACGAGCGAAAGGGCTGCGGTCACGATCCTGTTCCTCCCAGTACGACCGGCACCGTCTTCGCGATCACGTACAGATCGAGCCATGGCGACCAGCTCCTCACGTACTCGACGTCCAGTTTGACGCGGTGTTCGAAGGTCGAAGCGTTACGCTCCGTGACTTGCCAATAACCGGTGATGCCGGGCTTCACGCGCAACACCGTGAGCTCTCGTCCGCCCATCTCGGCGATTTCCCTCTCGATGTAAGGGCGCGGGCCGACCAGGCTCATGTCCCCGACGAGCACGTTCCAGAGCTGCGGCAGCTCGTCCAGGCTGTACTTGCGGAGGACGCGCCCGACGCGCGTCACCCGCGGGTCATCCGTCAGCTTGTGGAATTGCTCGTACTCGGCGCGGAGCTTCGGGTCCCTGGCGAGGACCTCCTGCAGGCGCGCCTCGCCGTCGCCGTACATCGTGCGAAACTTGCGGGCTCGGAAGCGCACGCCGTCCTGGCCTAGCCGCTTCTGCGAGTAGAAGATCGGCCCCTTGGAGTCGAGGCGAATGGCGATCGCGATCAACGCGAGCAAGGGCGAGAGCGCTAGCAGCGCGGCTCCGGTCAAGCTCACGTCGAGCAGGCGCTTCGTGATGCGCGGCCAGCGCAGGAGCAGCTGCCGCTGCACCTCGATGCCGAGCTTCCCGCCCAAGTAGCGCGTCGGCGCGCCGAAGTGAGCCAGATCGTAGAGGTCCGGGATCACGAGCACGCTCGTGTACCCGTCCGCGTAGCGCTCGATGACCGCGTGCACGCCCGCAGTGTCGAGCTCGGGCAGCGCGATCACCGCCGAGCGGATGCCCAGGCGCTGCGCGAGCACCGGCGCGAGATCGAAGCCGCCCATGATGGGCACGCCCTCGATCTCGGCGAACCGCTCGAGCGCGGCGCGGGCCTGCGTGTTGAAGCGCTGCGCGGCGCGCGCTTCGCTGTGGCTCACCGGCTCGAGCGCGATGTCGTTCTCGCCCCACGCCAGCTTGACGGAGCCGAGCTTCTCCTTGTCCTGGTCCAGGATCGCGACCGGCCTGAGCCCGAGCTGGGGGCGGCGCTGCAGCTCCCCGACGAGCGCGCGGCCGACCTTGCCGGCGCCGAGCACCACGACGGGTTGCCCCCAGAAAGCTCGGCGCGAGAAGCGGATCCGCATCACCGAGCGTGAGATCGGGACCAGAATCCAGGTCGCCATCATGCCGACCAACCACGCGACGTGCACCCACCAGCCGAAGGGGACGTCGCGGGCGAGCACGCCGGCCGTCCAGAGCGCGATGAAGACGAGGGCGCTCGCGACGGTCAGGTTCCGGATCTCCTGAGG
>JAEZYO010000891.1 GCA_023419055.1 Pseudomonadota bacterium
GGGGAAGGGTTCGAGCGTTGCGCCGGCACAACGCTGCGTCGCGCTCCGGCCCCTACCGCCCCCGCGATTTCGCACGCAACATGTTGTCATGATTCAACTACGAAAGGCGAACGAACGCGGACATGCCCAGCACGGGTGGCTCGACAGCTATCACTCGTTCTCCTTCGCGGACTACTATGATCCTCGCCACATGGGGTTCAGGAGTTTGCGGGTGATCAACGAGGACAGGGTGGCGCCGGGTCGTGGTTTTCCGACGCACCCGCACCGCGACATGGAGATCGTCTCCTACGTTCTCGACGGCTCGCTCTCGCACAAGGATTCGATGGGCACGGGCTCGGTGATCAAGCCAGGCGACGTACAACGCATGAGCGCCGGGACCGGGGTCTTGCACAGCGAGTTCAACGCCTCGAACGAGGACCAGGTGCACTTCCTCCAGATCTGGCTCTTACCGGAGCGCCGAAACTTGCCCCCGGGCTACGAGCAGAAGACCTTCGACGAGGCGCAGAAGCGGGGCAAGCTGCGGCTGGTGGCGTCGCGCGACGGACGGGATGGCAGCGTCACGATTCATCAGGACGTAGCGCTCTACGCGGGCCTGTTCGACGCGGGCGAGAAGGCCGAGCACTCGCTCTCACCCGGTCGCCACGCTTGGGTGCACGTCGCTCGCGGTAGCGCGCGGGTGAACGGGCTCGAGCTCGGCGCCGGCGACGCCGCTCAGCTGAGCGAGGAAGAGCGCGTTTCGATCGAAGGCGTGTCGGGCGGCGAGGTGCTCGTTTTCGACCTCGCTTGAGGCGGCTGGCGGCGAGCCGTCGTCGCGTAGTTTGGCGAATTCATTGAGTAAAAACAGGGGCGCCCAACGGCGCCCCTGGCGCCTCGTGTGGCTCCCCGGGAGACTACCCGCGAGGGCTTTCCGTTGGCTCGAACGCGCATCTGCAGTTTCGAGTTGGATCCGCGTGGCTTCGTGCGAGCCACCGTCGATCACGACGCGCACATGGACATCGAGGACGCCAGACAGGCGTTGGCGCTGACCTTCGAGGTGGCGGGGCGACAGCGGCGACCGGTGCTGGTGGACTTGCGAGGTATTCGTTCCCAGACGCGTGGGGCGCGACAGTACTTCGCGAGCGAGGAGGTTGCCGAGCGGCTCGCGGCGGTGGGGCTCCTCATTGCTTCTCCCGTATCGAAGGTCCTCGGCAACTTCTTCTTGCGCCTTCAGGAGCAACCCGTCCCGACGGAGCTCTTTCACGACGAGGAGGCGGCAGTCGACTGGCTGCTCGCATTCACGCGATGACGCGCAAGGCGAGCGATCGAGGGGACGCGCGCCTCGAGCAGATCCTCGAGGTGCTCTTGGCGATCGCTCGCCAAGATTTCTCGGTTCGCGCGCCCGTCGGGCCCAAGCTCGACGTCGTGGACGCGATCGCGACCGGGATCAACGCGCTCGCCGAGGAGCTCGACGGTGCCGTCACCTCCAAGCAAGTCCTCGAGGACGCCTACGACGCGCTCAAGATCACGCAGGCGCAGCTGGTGCAGGCTGGAAAGCTCGCGGCGATAGGCCAGATTTCGAGCGGCGTCGCGCACGAGATCAATAACCCCGCTACCTGGGCGATGTTGTCGCTCGCGGTCCTGGAGCGCGAGCTCCGTGCTCTGCGTGCCGAGCTCGGTGACGGCAGCGCCAGGCCCTCGGTCGAGAGCCGCCTCGCGGCGATGGAGATCGCGCTCGAGGACGCTCGTGAAGGTATCCAGCGCATCAGCTTGGTGGCCGGAGATCTCCGGACCTTCGCCCGTGCAGACGACGAGGTTCGGGAGGCGCTCGACCTCAACGAGATCGTGCGAGTCTCGGCGCGCATCGCGACGCCCGCCTATCGCCTCAAGGCGAGGCTCGCCTGCGACCTGAGTGACGTGCCACCGATTTGGGGCAAGCGCGGGAGGCTCGGGCAAGTGGTCACGAACCTCGTCGTGAACGCGGCCCAGGCGCTGGCGGAGGCCGATCCGCTGCGTCACGTCATCAGGGTCGCGACCTCGGGCTCTCCCGCCGGCGTGCGCCTGGTGGTGGAAGACTCCGGGCCGGGCATTCCGCCCGAGCTCCGCGATCGCGTCTTCGAGCCTTTCTACACGACGAAGCCTCCTCAGCAGGGCACCGGGCTCGGGCTGTCGCTCGTGAAGGAGATCGTTCAGGATCACGGGGGCGAAATTCAGCTGGGAGACTCGGCGCTCGGCGGAGCTCGCGTCGAGATCACGTTCCCCTGGAGCGCCGAGGCCGCTTGCGGGAGCGCCGAGGAGCCGAACCCGCCCGCGCCTCGCTTCGAGAGGCCGCGGGTGCTGATCGTCGACGACGAACTCTTGCTGCTGCGAGCCGTGAAAAACTACCTGAAATCACGGGCCGAGGTGGTGCTCGCCGAAGGAGGTGAGCAGGCTCTCGCCGAGCTTGCTCGAGATCCACGGTTCGACCTCGTGCTCTGCGATCTCAACATGCCCGGAGTGGATGGCCCCTCCGTGTACGAGGTGGTCAAGGGCTCGCACCCCGAGCTCCTTGGACGTTTCGTCTTCCTCACGGGTGGGGCGCTCACCGCGCGCGCTCGAGAGTTCTTGGATCACGTCCGGCCGCGTCTCGTTCACAAGCCGGTTGGCGCCGACGCCCTGCTCTCTCTCCTGAACGCGGCCGACACGGGGCCGTGACGCTCCGTCACAGGAAAAAAGACGCGCCGATCGCGAAATTCGGGTAGCCGAGCCGCAGCGTGAGCGCGACGGCATCGCTGAAATGGTAGCGGCCCCCGGCGTAGAACGCAGGCGCAAAGCCGCTCGCCTTGCCGAAGTAAAAGCCCGCTCCGGGCTCGCCGAACGCGCTCCATCGATCCGACAGCCAGAAGTTCCACTGCATGACCACGGGCACCCAGAACACGTTGCGGTCCCCGGGGGAGAGCCAGTCG
>JAEZYO010000991.1 GCA_023419055.1 Pseudomonadota bacterium
GTTTGAGTCTCAACCTCAAAGGAGAGATGCAACGATGAACACCACCGTCGACAAGCTCAATTCGTTCTTGCGTGGCGAGATCTCTGCCGTCGAGACCTACCGTCAAGCGCTCGAAAAGCTCAACGACAAGCCCGAGGCGGCGACCCTCAGCGACTGCATGCGCTCTCACGAGAGCCGCGTGCAGCTACTGCGTCAGGAGATCCGTCGCCGCGGTGGAGATCCCGCCGAGGGGTCGGGGCCGTGGGGCGCGTTCGCCAAGTTGGTAGAAGGTGGCGCTCGGGTCCTCGGAGAGAAGGCCGCCATCGCCGCGCTCGAAGAGGGCGAGGATCACGGTCGCGACGACTACCAGCGCGACGTCAAGGCGCTCGACTCGGAGGCGCGCTCCTTCGTCGAGCAGAATATCGTCCCCGAGCAGGTCCGGACGCACCGGGCGCTGAGCCAGCTCAAGAAGCAGCTCCACTGAGCGCCCGCTCAACCCGGGACACCCGCCAAAAAATGGGGGCGCGGCTCACAGGACCGCGCCCCTTTTTGCTACCCGCGGCCTTCCTTCCCGAAACGTGATTCAATGCGGCTCTTCGTTTGACAGAAGCCGTCTTCCGAATCCTTCCGCTCCTCGGCGGCGTGGTCGTCATCGCTGCCCTGCTCAGGCTGGTCCCCCAGTCGCCGCGCAAGGGCCTGCGCCGCTCCGTCATCCTGCTCCTGCTCTACGTGTTCGTGGAGCTCAGCGTCCCGGCGCTGCGTTACGTGGGCGCAGACGCGGTGCTCCGCGGGTTCGAGATCGCCGGCAGGTTGCTTCGCATCCTGCTCGTCATCAACCTGGCCGCGCAGGCGCTGTTCGACATCCTGTGCCGGCTCGCCCGCTGGGACTACCCCGACATCCTTCAGGACCTGACGGTCGGTGCGGCCTACCTGGTCGTGATCGGCTGGCTGATGACTCAGGTGGGGTTCAACCTCACGAGCGTCGTCGCGACCTCCGCGGTGGTGACGGCCGTGCTCGGCCTTTCGCTTCAGGCGACTCTCGGCAACGTGGTCGGCGGCCTCGCGCTGCAGATGGACGAGTCCATCCAGGAAGGTGATTGGGTCGAGCTCGACAACCGGACCCAGGGGCAGGTCAAGAAGATCCGCTGGCGGCACACCGTGCTCGAGACGCGTGAGTGGGACACCATCATCGTCCCGAACGGGCTCCTCATGGGGCAGCCCATTCGCGTACTCGGCAGGCGCGGGGGGCGTAACGTCCCGCGGCGAGTCACGATCCATTTTTGCGTCGACTTTCGCTACTCACCCATGGACGTGATCCGCGCCGTCAACGCGGCGCTCGCCGACGCTCCCATCGACCGCGTGGCACCGAACCCGGCGCCACACTGCCTCTGCCTGGATCTGGCGCAGGCGACGCGCGACAGCTACGCGCTCTACGGCGTCCGCTTTTGGCTCGCCGACCTCGACACGGACGAGCCCGTCAACTCGAAGGTGCGGGAGAGGATCTGGGTAGCCCTGAAGCGGGCACAGATCCCGCTCGCCATCCCCGCTGCCGCGCTCTTCATCTCGCAGGACGATCCCGAGCACCTCGAGCGCAAGGAGCGGCGTGAGCTCGCCTCCAAGCGCGCGGCGCTCGAGTCGGTCGATCTGTTCTCGAAGCTCTCGGACGAGGAGAAGGACGCGCTCTCCCAGAGCGCGAAGTTCGCGCCCTTCGGTCAGGGTGAGCCCATCACGCGCCAGGGCGCGCAGGCTCAGTGGCTCTACATCCTCATCTCGGGTCGCGCCGAGGTGCGCGTCCGCACCAACGGGCACGAGGATCGCCCGGTCGCGACGCTCGAGGCGCCGAGCTTCTTCGGTGAGATGGCGCTCATGACCGGTCAGGCTCGCGAGGCGACGGTCGTGGCGCTCACCGAGGTCGAGTGCTTGCGCGTCGACAAGACCGACTTCCAGAGCATCCTCTTGAATCGTCCCGAGATCGTGCAAGAGATCTCCACCATCCTGGCGCAGCGCCGCGTGGAGCTCGAAGCGGTGCGCGAGGGGCTCGACCCCAACGCGCGACATTCGCGCATGGTGACGGAGCGCCGCAAGATCCTGAACGCCATCAAGGGCTTCTTCGGGATGGAAGATTGAGCCTCCCGCTGGAGTCGGCTGGCTGCACGGGTTCGCACGTCCAGATCTCGGCGGCCGTCGAGAGCCTCGCGCGGGATTATCGAGAAGGCGCGCTCATTGCGATCCGGGCGCCGGGGGAGCGTGCAAAAGGAGAAGCGCGAGCTTTCGAACCTCTCGTCCGCATTGCCCACGAGATTCCGGCTTTGGCCTGCGCCACGACGACTTGGCTCGGGCACGAGGCTGTCGTCAGCGGGCCGCAAGAAGAGCTCTTCGCTAACGGACGCTACCTCCTCGACGCTCTGGTCGCTGATCCCGAAACCCGCTCGTTGACATGGTCGGTGATCATGACTCGCGTCTATCCGGGCGAGGGAGAGCGAACGCTGTTCTGCGATCCGGGCTATGACGTGGCGGCGCAGCCGCACTCGGCGCTGTTTTGGGTAGAACCCTATGAGAAGCCCGATTGGCGCAAGTCCCAGCGCTACCCGACGACGACCGTGCTGAGGGTCGTGGAGCGTGGCTGATAGCTGCGCCGACCGCTGGTAGCATCGAGCACGATGTGGAGCGAAGCGTACCGGATAGAGCCGGGTGAGCGGGCGGATGAAGAGGTGGGCCGCTTTCCGGACGGGCGACAGCTGCTGCTCACGGCGCGCTTCAGGCCGGCTGTGCTCGGCGACTCTGAGGGCAGGTTCGTAGCTCTCCTATTCTTTGCTCCGGACGGATCGCTCCTCGAAAGCCAGGTTCGGAAGCTGGGCCTCCGTTCGCAGGTGTCCGACGAGGCGACGCGAAACGCGGTCGAGGCGTGGGCCAACGAGCTTCTGCCGTTCGAGCGCGCGGCCATCGAGATCCAACCATTCGATGTCTCCGTGCTCGGCGAAGAGTTCGCTCAACTGACGCTCGAGCTGGAAGACGACACGGGCTCGAAGGTGGTCGTGCCGTCCGGCGCCTTCGTTCCCGGATGGCCATTCACCAACGAGGAATGAGCCGTCACTCGAGGAGCGCCGCTAGGCGTAGAGCTCCTCCAGCCGCCCCGTGACGACCCCAGGATCGGTCGAGTGCCCGAAGCGGTTCTCGTCGACTCCGAACGCCTGACAGATCGAGACCAAGACCCGATTGTTCGGGACGCCGTAGTCCTTCTTCGTGCCCGTGCCCCGCACGTCGGCGTAGCGGCCGAGCTCGAAGCGCCCGCCGCATCCACCAGCGATCAGCGTGGGAACGTGGCGGGAGCTGTGGCGCGCCGGATCGCCCATGTCACCCGACGCATAGACAATGGTCTCGTCCAGCACTCCGGCCTCGTCGAGCTTCTGGAGCAGGCGCACGACGTGGGAGGCGGTGTTTCGATTCTGCGTGGCGAGCGCCAGCCAGCTCGCCGGTGTGCCCGGGTGACGATCGGTGCGAGCGTCGTAGCGATGCGCCACGTCCCCGTGGATGTCCTCGGGCAAGCCGGGGAAGAGCTTGCTGCGCGTGAGGTCGGCCAGGAACAGCGTGGCGAAGCGCGTGAGATCGCAGGCCATGGCGCGGGCCAGAAGATCGATCTGGAGCTCGGTGATGGCCTGGAAATACGGCTCGCCGCCGCCGTAGGCGCGAAGTTTCGGGAACATGCTCTTGTCGGGCGCCGCGGGCAGCGCGCAGCTCGATGGGACGCCGGCAAGGCGCTTCTCGATCTCACGCAGCGCCGTCGCGTGCTGGTCGAGCTTCACCTTCTCGGAAGCAGGAGCGCGCGCCTTCAAGCTCGAGAGATCGGAGCGCACGCGGTCGAGCACGCTCTTGCCGAGCCGTCGCTCGCGGTCGAGCTCCTCGCGTTTCGCGCCCAGGGGAGCGCCGAAGAGCTCGGCGTACGTCGCCTCGGGATCGATGATCTTGGGCACCGGGGTGCCGCCGCGCGAGTAGCTCACGTTCGCGCCGATCTCCGACCCGTCGTTGCCCACGCCGAGCACGACGCTCGTGTGGAGGGTCTCGGCGCCGAGGCCCTTTTCGACCGCCAAATACTGGTCGATGGAGGGCGTCCTTCCGTCCGCGCCGCTGCCGGTCAGGATCACGCGCGGTCCGTCGTGGCCCGTGGTGCCGACCGCGATACCGGCGCTGAGATCCACGCCGTCGAGCACCAGAAGCTTCGAGCGATAGCTCTTTCCGAAGCGGCCCGGATCGTCGAAGGGCGCGAGGATGGCGTGGTCGTAGGAAAGATCGAAATTCGGGCCCGGCGCCCAGAGCTCGTGGGCTCGACCGTGCGGTGTGTAGACACCGATGAAGCGCAACGGCTTGCCGTTTTGGGCGCGCGCGCCGAGCGGCTTCTCGGCGGCGTTTGCCTGGGCGCGCCGGCCGGAATCGAGCCCCAGCCAGGCGCCCGTCGCGCCGAGCGCGGCCAGAAAATGACGGCGATGTAGCTTCATTTCGACCTCACCTCGCGCTCGACGAAGAGATCGCTCCGGACGTAAGCGATCAGCGCTTCGAACAAGTTGTCTCGGCTCGCCTCGGGGAGCCGCTCACGCACCGAGAGGAAGCTCGCCTCCAGCGCCGGATCGTGCTCCGCGCTGAAGTAGCGAAAGGCGTGGCGAGCGAAGCACTCGGACACGACAGGGCTCTCGGAGAGCTTCTGGACGAGATCCACGCTGTCCGCAAACTCGTACTGTCGCCCGGCGAGCTTCGCGCGCGCGTTCGTCACCACCTTTTGCCCGTGCTCTTGCGCGCGTCGCGCGCCCATGGCGTCGAAGCTCTCGAAGGTGAAGCCGAGCGCGTCGAGGGTCTCGTGGCAGGCGAAACAACCCTTGTCGGTGGAGTGACCGGCGAAGCGGTCGCGCGTGGTCTTGGCGTTCGAGGGCGGCGGCATGACGACCTCGATCCCGATCTCGGCGGGCCTCGTGATCTTCTGGCACATCAGCTTGCGCAGCACGAAATCGCCGCGCTTGACCGGGCTCGACGCGTCCTCGTGCGCGTGCGCGGAGAGGAAGCTCGCCTGTTGCAGGATCCCGATGCGCCCGCTGCCCGAGAGCCGAGCTCGCGGTCCGTAGGTCGAGAGCCCGTAGAAGCGAGCCATGCTCGGGTCCACGGAGGCGAACCCCGCTCCCAGGAGCGCGCTCACCGAGCCGCCCTGGTGCACCATCACCTCGTCCACGAAGGCGCGCGTCTCGTCGAGCATGCGCGGCTTCAAACGTTCGTACTCCGGGAACAGCCCGGCGTTTTTCGCCGTCCGCTCGAGGTGGTCCACCTCCAGCCACTCGAGCACGAAGCGCTGGAACTGGGCGCGGGTCTCGTCCATGCCGAGGAGGCGGCGCGCGTGGTGAGCGCGTCGTTCGGGAGAAGCGAGCTCACCCGCGCCCGCCGCGTCGAAGAGCTCGCGATCGGGCGGCGCTCCTCGGAGCGTGTACGAGAGCGCCGACGCGATCTCGTAGGCGCCGAGCGTCACGATGGCGCCCGGCTCACCGCCTTCTCCGAGCTCGGTCACGTACAGGAAATTCGGGGATTCGAGCAGTGCCCGCAAGAGGAGCTCGAGGCCGCCGCGGGTGCCGTCCTCGACGCGCCCCTCCTCGTAAGCGGAGATCAGGAGCTTGCGCTCTTCCGCCGAAAGCGGCCGCCGAAAGGCGCGCGGACCAAGCTCGTCGACGGCGCGCGCTCCACAGTCGGGGCTGCTCGAGCACGAGGCGAGCTCCCCGAAGTTCGCACGTCGCGCCAGCGTGCGAACGAGCGCGCTGTAGCGGACAGCCCACGCCGCTGGCACGTCTTGAGCCGCGTTCGGGGTGAAGCCCTCCTGCCGCACCTCGGGCGGAAGCTCCGCGACCATGCTTTCCGGCTTTCCCAACAGCTCGCCGATGCTGCGCTCGACCTCCAGGTTGGTGAGACGGCGCAGTCGCGCGGGCAATCGCCGAGCGTCGCTCGGGAGCTCGATGCCGGCGTCGGCTGCCGAGCGCGGCGGCGGAGCGGCGCAGCCGAGTGCGCCGAGCACCGTTCCGAGGAGCGCGCCGGCGAGAGCGCGCATCTACTTGGCCGCCGTGGCGCCGGCGTCGCCGCTCGTGAACTCGACGTCGTCGAGCCAGAACTCGACCGGCAGCGCCTTCGGATCCACGGCGAAATTGAGCGACAGCAGGCGCGACGGATCGAAGCGCGCCTCGGTGCCCCAGCCGCCTTGCTGCAGGCGATCCCAGCGCACGCTGTACTCCTCCCAGCGGTCGCTCAGGAAGAAGACCTTGCCCGGGTTGTCGTAGCAACCTTGCGTGCACTTGCCGCCGCCGTCGGCCGGCAGCGTCTCCGGGATGCCGAAGTTGACGCGGACCGTCGCCGGGCCTTTGGCCCTGAACTTGATGCCCGTGAAGGCCGACGCGTTCAGGGCGCAGCGGATCCCGCGGTTGGTCCAGCGCAACGTCGTGCCCCAGACGGCGCCCCACGAGGTCTGCCCTCGAGCCTTGAAATGGGCAGCGAAGCGGTTCTCCTTCGTGGCATCGGGCAAGAGATCCGCCTTCAAGTCGCCCGTCGGGTAGAGGGTCGACCCTTCGGTGTCGTCGCTCGCGCCGAACCACCAGCCCTCACGCTCGAAGGCCTTGAAGATCTTGTGATCGCCGTCCTCGAAGTCGTCGAGCAGCGCGAAGTCGCTCTTCGGCGAGCCCGCTGCGCAAGGGCCGGACTCGGCGGGCCCCGTCTCTTGGGGGAGCGGCTTTTCGGACGGCTCCGCGATTTTCGCGCCCTGACCGCCGAAGATGGCTGGCCCGGCCGGCGCTGGCTCCGCCCGACTACAGGCGAGCAAGGAAAGAGCACAGGCTACCGCCGCGCTCGAGGGGAGGGGACTCTCGCGCATCATGAGCACCGCGAAAGGGTAGCGGTGGCGTCTGCGCGGCGCAACGCGCTCAGAAGGGGCCGAGCCCGACGGGGGGAAGCCCGCTCGACGTACCTACACGCATGGGTTCGAGCTCCACGAGTCCTGCCTCCGCGTCGAAGCGGCGGACCAGGCCCGCCTCGATATCGGCGAGCAAGCACACGCTCGAGCAGCGCGCGTTGCAGTACAGGCTGCCGAAGGCCAGGCCGAACCCGAGCCCGTCGTCTCCGGACGACGCTTCTCGCAGCACCTCGAAGCGCTCCCCCTCGAGATCGAGCGAAAATAGTCGATTGTTGCCCTGCCCGCCGAGCGGCGTCTGGGTCTTCCCGAGCAGCACGCTTTCGCTCGAAAACTCGAGATCGGATTGGGGGGAAACGCCGAGCGCCTCGTAGGCGTCGATGCGGCGGCGTTCCAGAGGCGGCGTGACCGTGGCGTCCAAGAGGACGATCCCGCTGCGCGCCGGATCCTCGAGGTTCCCGTCGAAGTCGATCTTGCCGGTGCACGCGAGCGCAACGGTATCCCCGGAGGGTGATAACGCGGCGCGTCCGCAAGCGCCCAGCTCCTCGAGGGGCCGCCGAAAGACCACGCGATCCGTCTCCGGATCCACGCCGACGATCTCGGCGTCGCCTTGCGTCTCGAAATCGAGGGATTGACGGCCGAGCGTCACCCACACGAGCTCCCCAATCGGAGCGAGCGCCGTCGGGCGAGCGGGCAGCGGATCGCCTTCCGCTCGCAGCTCCACCCGGCCGAGGATCTCGGGCACCCTCGGATCGACGACGAGCAAGTCGCCGCCCTCGTCGAACGGCTCGTCACCGGCGTTCGGGTTCTCGCCGAAGCGCGCGACGTAGGCGCGCCCGTCTTCGAGCTCGAGGTAATCGTAAGGGTTCGACTCGAAGCCGGTCCCGATGGGGAGCTGCGCCCGCACCCGCGCCGTTCGCTCGTCCACCCACGTGACCACGTTGGTGCCGTAGCGATCGATCAGCACGACCTCGTCCGAGGCCGAACGATTCGAGGGTGCCACCACGTCGCCCGAGAGCGGAGCCGCGAGCTGCGACGCCTTGGTCGAGCCGCTCGAGATGAAGGACTCGCTCGCGGGCGTGCCGTCCGGCGCGAGCAGCGCGACCTGCGTGGACAGGTAGTCGCTCAAGATCGCGACTACCCCTGCCGGGCACTCGGCAGTGCCCTCGAGCTCGACCCCGCCCGTACCTCGGTCGAGCGATTTTACACCGCACGCCGAGAGACACAGGCAAGCAAGGCAGGTGAAGGCTCTCATCGGGATCGGACTTCGAGCGAGACGAAGAAGCTCTGACCCGGCAGAGGGTAGCCGACGATATCGAAGCGCGCCGCGTCGAAAAGGTCCGCCGCGCGCCCCCGGAGCACCGCCCGCTCGCCGAAGAAGGCTTGTGAGAGCTCGAGGTCGAACGTGCTCTGCGCGGGGATGACGATGAGCCCCGCTGGATCTCCGTAGCGGCTCGCCTGGTGCAAGAAGAGCAGGCGGGCGCGGCTGCGATCGAGGCTGCCCGGGACATGTGGGCTCGTGGTCACGCCGAGCCCGGCCGAAGCCACGAACCGCGAGCGGAACGGCAGGATATCGTTCTCGAGGCGACGGTCAAAGGTCACGTCACGCGGATCGCTGAAGGTGAGTGAGACGTCCGCGTCGAGGTGAGAGGCGTAGTCGAGCCCCGCCGCGGTCTCGAGCCCGAGCACGCGCGCAGAGCGGACATTGACCGGCACCAGGTAGCCCTGCGCGGCGCGCACGTAGCTCACCAGGCGATCGGCGTGCCTCGCGTACGCCGCGACGTCGCCCCAGAGGTGCAACCTGCCGAACCGCCGCTGGGCGCGACCACCGATGTCTGCGGTGAGCCCGCGTTCCGGCAGGAGCGCGTCGTTCCCGCGCACCAGCGCCGAAGCGCCGTTGAGCTCGCCCAGCGTGGGGAAGCGCACGTAGCGACCCACGTTGGCGAACGCGGTCCAGAGCTCCGACTTTCGCAGCACGCCGAGGCGCCCCACCGGCTCCGCGTGCTCGCACGCCGAATCGTCTGCTCCCGAGCGGCACGCGAGCCCGCCCGTGCCGATGAGCTGCCAGACCTCGTCGAGCCGCCACGTGAGCGCCCCCGCGAGCCTCCCGCCCACGGCCTCGGCGCCGAGCTCCGCCACGCCGACGTCCTCGCGGTAAAGCTGGTCGATCGAGAGATCGAGCGCGGCCGTGAGGGCGAGCGGCGGCGCGAGCTCCAGGTCCACGAGCGCTCGCTGGTGCGCCCGTCGGCCGAGGATCTTCACTTCGCTCGAGGCGAAGCCGAGCTCGCGCAACGGGTCGTCGTAGACCGAGCTCGTGGTGACGAACGAGCTCGCGAGCTCGAAGCCGGCGAGCGGTCCCACCGGCTCACGAAGCGCGGTTCGCGACCGCACCCCGAGCAGCAGGCGCTCGTAACGAACCCGCGCCTCTTCCGAGGGGACGAGCGACAACTTCGGAACACCCTGCTCTCGGCTGGTCGCGTTCGCGAGCGCTTCCAAAGCCGCTTCCCCGAAGCGCGTCCGCCCGATGACCCAGGCGTCGATTAGACTCGAATCGGCGTTTTGCTGCTTGCCGGTCGCGTCGTCGCCAGGATCGAAGAGCGTGCCTCGATCGTTCGCGAAAGGGTAATCGTTCTCGGAGCGCGCGAGCGACACTCCAGCGAGGACGCCCGCTCTGTCGTTCCCGGTCGAACCCCACCCGTAGCCGGAGACGGTGCCGAAGCTTCCCGCGCTGATGGCCGCGCCCACCGCGTCCCGGCGGGGCTTCGGCGGCTCGAACAGGATGGCTCCGCCGATCCCGAACTCGTCCGCGTAAAGTGGCGCGTTGCCGCGATAGATTTCGACTCGATCGATCAACCAGAGCGGCACCTGCGACAGATCGGCGCTCCCTCCGACCTCGTCGTTCAGTCGAATCCCGGCCAGGTAGACCGGGGTTTGCGCGGCGGTGGCGCCTCGTACGGAAGCCGTCGCCGGCGCTCCGAAGCCTCCGTACTGCACGACCTCGACGCCCGTCTCGCGGCGCAGCACGTCGGCTGCGGCGAGGCCAGGTGCCTCGAGCTCCTCTCTCCGCACCACCGAGCCCGCGACCGACTCGTCGCGCGGCGGCGTGCGAGGATGCAGCGGTGTTCCCTCGACCACGACCGACACGGGGGCGTTCGGTTCCTCCGCACGTGCAACGGCCGCCGTTGCAAAAAGCGCGATCGACAGAGACCGCGGTTGGAGGATTCGGAGACCAGCCACGCGGCGCATCATAGTCACGGGGCCGAAACGAACGAGCGAGCCCGCGGGCCGGCGCAGTTTCGTGCGCTTCACGCCGCCGGGTGGTGCGTGGAAGACGCGTCGGAACGCTT
>JAEZYO010001000.1 GCA_023419055.1 Pseudomonadota bacterium
CGAGGTCCCGTTCGTGGTCTCGGCCGTGTAGGGGATGGTCGGGGGAAGCCGGAACCAGGGCTCGTGGAAGGCCGGATCCACCTGTGACGCCACCTTCGTGAACTTGCCGGTCCCGTCGTTCAGGTACAGCATGAGCACGACGGGATAGGCCGTGTTGCCGAGGCCCCAATCCGCGACGATGAGATCGAGATCGCCGTCGTTGTCGAGATCGCCCAGGTGGTAGCCCGCGGTGTTCGACTTCGAGTTGGGCGGCAAGCGCGTGGACGCTTGGTCCTCGTACACGCCAGGCGACGTCTGGATCCAGACCTTGTCCAGGTTCACGCCGTAGCTACCGAGCTGCAGGATGTCCCGGTCACCGTCGCCGTCGATGTCGCCGATCGCGACCTGGCGGATGCGGTTGAGCGCGCCCCCGAACATGGTCTCGGTGGCGTCGGTGAACACGCCGGTCCCGTCGTTGACGTACGCCGTCGACGCCTCGGAGTTTCCGTGGACGTAGTAAGCGCCACCGTTCGCGAACATCAAATCCAGGTCGCCGTCCTGATCGAGATCGGTAGTGACGAGCCAGTGGGTGAAGCACCCCACCTTGGTCGTGACGGCAGCCTGCGGATTGCCGTCGGTGCTGAACGCACAGGTCTGCGGATTCGGGAAGTTCGTCGTCGTGACTTGGGTGAAGAACGGCTCCGCCTGCGCCGACTTCGGCGCGAGGAAGGCTACGGCGAGCGCCGCGGCAGCAGCCCCCCCCGAGGCGCGACCGAGCAAGCTCGATCGCGCGTTCGGGTTGGAAGTGCGCCGCGTCCCGTTGCCAGTGAGGCTTCCGAGATAAGTTTTGCTTGAGCTAATTCGTTTGGACATGGATGCAAATCCTCTTCACGGAACGAGAATCGACGTCTTCCTCAGGGAGCCGGCGGAGCCGCGACCTCGACCGTCAGCGGGCCGTCGCCGTTGCACGTGACGGTGATGCCGTCCGGCAAGCTCAGCGCCGACAGCTGGGCGCAGAACGTGTCGTACTTGGCGTTCGGGGGCGTGAGCACCGGCACCTCGAAGCCGTCCGGCGGGACGATGCCGGTGGTGAGTGCCTGAGGGCTCGAGACGAACACACCGCACAGCCGGCGCAGCGAGGCGTTGGCGTCCGCGAGCGAGCTCGCGTCGTCTTCGAGGGAAGCAGCCGCGCCGAGCCCGAGGACGGCCTTGATCGCACCCTCTTCGGCCGTAGGCTCGATGGTCGTCATACCCATCATGCGGTCCTTCATCACCTCCACCAGGTCGCGGATGGTCCCGGTGCCCGGGGTCGCGGTGTTGAGCAAGAGGAGGTCGATGACGTCGGTCTTCGCTTCGTTGGGGGTGACCTTCTCGCACCTTCCGAAGCGATCGTGCCAGCCCATGACGGCCTGGAAGTCGAAGCCGCGGAAACCGAGCTCGGTGTTCTTCAAGCGGAAGCCGACCTCCGACTGGAACGTGCGCTCCAGCGTGGTGAGGTGGCTCGGCAAGTTGGCCTCTCCGTTGATGGTGCCGCCGTTCGGGTATCCCTGCTGGTGCGCCGCCAGGGGCCAACCGAGCGCGGCGTAGGCCGAGCGCGCCAGGGTGCGCGCGCCGAGCATGACCGCCGCGTCGCCGGCGCTGTTGCCGCGCTTCGTCGGGTCGTCCGCGGCGTTGGTCCACGCGTCGTAGATGCGTGGCGCGGCGTACGGGTTCTCCATGCAGGCTGCGTCGGGAGACGCCGGGTTCACGTACGGGCTGGCGAAGATCTCTTCGAGCAGCGCCTTGTGCGAGAAGCCCGAGGCGATGAACCTGTCCGTCAAGAGCTGCAGCTGATCGCGAGCCGCCGCGTTGCGCGGGTAGTAGGTCTGAATCGTCAACGTGGTGCCGGTGACTTCCTTCCAGACCTCCTCCGCGATCCTCATGCTGGTCATGTAGGCGAAGGCCTTGTCCGGGTCCGAGACCTCGTGGGTGACCGGATCTGCTCCCAGGCCCTCCGCCTTCAGCTTGTCGAAGCCCGCGCGCAGCGACCCGTACATGTCCCACATCGAGCCGTACGTACCCTCGATGTTGCCGAACTTGCCCTCGATCTCCGCGAAATCCTCCGGGATGGCGTTCGGATGCGTGAAGGTTCCGCACGCGGTCGCCCAACCCCACGGGCGCGTGTTCCGCGTCGCGAGGTAAGTCGGCTCGCAGACGAAGTCGATGGGCCCCTGGCTGCTCGCCGTGGTGCAGCGACGGTACTGGTTGTTCGGGCAAGAGTCCGGCGCGATGATGCCGTCCGCGATCGCCGCGTTGACCTGCGCAGCGGACGCGTTCGAACAGGTGCTGACGAAGCGCGCGAACTTGAGCGGCGCGTGCATGCGGTCGGTGGTCTCGGCGTTCTCGGTGGCCGGGACGCCCGTCGATTCCCCGAAGAGCGCCTTCTCGAGCAGGGCGGGCACCGGGAAGTGCCGGTTGGTCTCGGGGTTTGCGCTCTGGGTGACCGAGAACTCGCTGTTGTGGCACTGCAAGCACACCGGGTCGCGGTTCAGGTACACGGCGTCGAACCAGGCGCCGAAGTCACGGCGGCGGCCGATCTCGGACTCGAGCGCGGTGCCGTTCGCGCCCGCGTACGTCTTGACCATCATGGCGAGCAGGTTCGCGGTGTACATCGGCGTGATGTCGTCGATGAGCAGCGAGCCCGCGATGATGTCGCCCATCGTCGGGGCCGTCCCGCCGTCACCGGCGGAGGCCGCCGCAGGATCGAGCGTGCGGACGTTGTTCGCCACCGTAGCGGCGTCGAGGACGCGCGCGCGCTGGGCGTAGCAAGCGCCGTTCTGGTACTCGTCCACGCGCTGGACGCGCATGAAGTCGCGATAGAGGTCCTCCCAGTTGGAGAGGTACTCCGGGCTCTGGAACAGCGCCTGGAGCACCACCTTGCGCGAGCGGCGCAGCGGCTCTCCGGGGACCGCAGCCGGAACTTCAGGATCGATCCCGTCGATGGTGTCGATCTCGGCGATCAGATCGGTGTAGAGGTTCACCTCGGCCTGGCTGTACGCGCGACGGCCGAGCACACCTTGAATGGCGCGGCGAACCCACGCCTGATCGCTGCCCTGGCAGGCATAGAACGGCCGCGGTTCCGGCTCGCCGCCGTCGCCACCTTCGCCGCCCTGTCCGCCGACGGGGGGCTCGGTCGGAGTACCGCCCTCACCGCCGCTCGACGGCTCGGTGGGGGTGCCGGCCTCGCCGCCTTCGCCAGTCGTGCCCGCGCTCGAGCCACCCGTGCCGCCTTTGCCGCTCGTGCCGCCCTTGCCGCCCTTGCCCGAGTCGCCAGCTTCGCCGCCGGAGGCACCGGCGCCGGTAGAGCTCTCGTCGTCGTCACCGCAACCCACCAGGGTGGTGATCCCGACCAACATCATGACTGCAGAAAGAGAAGTTTTCATACTTCGTGTCCCAGAATTCGCTTGATGACGTTACGCGCCGCGGCGCCTTCTTCGTTTTGCCCCTGGATGTCGCTGCTGCTGTACGCGGCGGCGTCGAAGGGCCAGATGCCCATCGCGAGCAACGTCGCGATGCGGTTCTCGGCCGGCGTGGTGAAGATCTTCGCCTGACCGCTCTCTTCGATCTGGCCGTAGATCCCCTTCTGGTCGGGGCCGATGGGTCCGCCGAAGTAGATCTGTACGTAGCCGAAGGGCCAGTGATTGCGGCCGCCGCCGTTGTTCTGGCGGCCCGGCGCGCGCCCGAACTCCATGTTGAAGACCACCATGGTCTTGTCGAGATCGATCTTCGTCGGATCCGCGGCCTCTTCCGGCTTCTTGATGCGCTTCAAGAGCGAGGTGAGGAAGTTGTTGAGGTTGCGCGACTGCGTGATCGGCGCCTCGCTGTGCGTGTCGTAACCGCCGCCGCCGTCCGCCTGGCGCAGGCCCACGTCCACCACGGTGGCGAACTTGGCCGGGTATTGCGGGTGGTTGAAGAGGTGAGTCGCGAGCCCGAGGCTCATGTCGGGCAGGTTGCCGAACGCGATCTGGTTGCCGGTGTTCACGGCTCCCGCTGCGCCGGCGTTGGTCTGGCTGCACGCCGTGCCGCCGTAGGGGACCAGCAACTCCGGATCGAGCACGGACTCGATGTCGGGCGACTTGGTCACCGTGGTCTGCGCCTGCAAGAGCTCGTTGAACTTGCTGGCTCGGACCATCTCCTCTTGCGAGCCGAACTTCAGGCGGCTCTGGTACTGCTGGAAGTAGAGCCCCATCAGGTCGTCGAAGTTCTTGCGCTGATCCAGCGAGCCGACCTTCGTGCGCGCGAGCAGCGTCTGTAGCCGCGCGATGGCGTCGACCTTGACGAGCAGCGGGCGCGCCTGGCCCGGGTGATGCCCCTGAGCGACGACCGAGAGGATGCCGTCGTTCGGGATGAAGCGGTCGCCGGTGGCGAAGCCGTACGAGAAGGGCGGCGGGTGCGACGCGTTGGTGTCGCGGTCGACGAAGTAGCGACCGACGTGCGTGCCGAGACCCGCGAGCGCCGGGTTACCGAGCGAGCGGCCCGACGCGGCGAGCGGGATCGCCGCCTCGTGCGGCGAGAGCACGTGACGGTTCACGACGATGCGCATCCGGTTCATGACGTCCGGTCGCTCGAACAGCGGCTTGAGGTATGGCCCGAGGTAGATCGTGCGCCCGCTCGAGTCGTTGGCGAACGGGGTGAACAGCTCTTCCTCGGGGATGCCGTAGTTGCAGCGCGTCGCGCCGTTGACGGCGGCGATCATCTGCGCGCGGTGCGCCCACGCCCAGGTGTCCGTCGCCTGCCCGAACTCGGGGACACAGTAGAAGGTCTCCCAGGTGGTGAGCCCGCCGTACATGAAGCATTCGAGAACGCTCTCGGCGCGCGCCGATTCCGGCAGCATCGAGGACGCGTGTTTGTCGGGGATCTCGCCGAACGGGACCGCTTCTGCTCGCTTGGTCCAGATCGTCGAGGCGCCCAGGGCCGCTGCTCCTCCTGCGGCTGATGCACGCAGGAAATCTCGTCGTTTCATACACACATCTCCATCAAGCGACGGACCCGTGGCCTGGCTGAAAGCCACGTGTCTCACTGGTTTCTCACAGGTCTCACCCGCCGGAAGAAGGCTTTGAGGGGAATGAACGGGTGAGCGCGTCGGGAACCACAGCGCTGGTAGCTGAGTCCGACCTTGCTCGTCTGTAACTTTGTGGCGAGCGAACCGTCAAGGAGCAAATGTGTGCTCAACACATTTTGTCTTTGTGAGAACAACTGTGACTCACAAGTGTATTCGGTCGAAATGAGGCTCCTGCCGATACCGCACGCCCGCGGGAGCCCCGCCAACCACGCGAACGAATTCAGCATAATCGACGCCGATTTGCGAACCGGCGGAGCTCGACCGTCGCTCTTCGGAAGCTCGCCCGACATTCTGTGATCTAACAAATATTACCTGTGACGAAACACAGACATAAAACTCCCGAAACCGTTAGTTGAACACATTGCAGTCACTGTTTGAGCCGTGAGATTTGGCGCTGTTTTCACACCGCAATCGCTCCCGAAACACAAAGTGTCACTCCCCAGAAACCAATACTCCGACGCGGGAGACCCCACTTGACTAGTCGTTAGATCGCGGAACCTCCCTGTTTTGTGCCTGCCGCGCCCCCCGCGCTTCAACCCCAAGCCGCTAGGAATCAACATGCTCTCCCAACTTCCCCGCTCCCTTCAGATCTTCGCTCTTTCTGCCTGTCTGACCGCCGCAGCCTCGTCGGTCGCCTGCTCCTCCGATTCAGGCGCCGATCCGTCGTCCGAGACCCCCGGTTCCGGCGGAAAGAAGGGCAACTCCACTGGTTCCGGAAACTCGGCCGGCGACGAGGGTAGCGGGGAGG
>JAEZYO010001018.1 GCA_023419055.1 Pseudomonadota bacterium
CCCTCGCGCTCGTCGAGCGGGTAGAAGGCGTAACGGGACGCGAGCTCCCCGGGGACGAGGCGCCGGATCTTCTCGGAAGCGCTCGGGAGCTCCCCGCTCGCCGACGACTCGAGCCCGTGTGCGTCAGCGATGGCCTCGACCAGGTGCGCCTCGCTCGGTATCGACAGCTCGAGCAGGTTCGTGACCAGGTCGCCACCGTACTGCGCCTGGCGAGCGAGGGCGTCGGTGACGTCCTCGACCGAGGCGACCTGATGCTTGACGAGGCTCGAGCTCAAGGTCGGCATGCGGACGTCGGGGGCGAGAGGATCTTCACGGCTGCGCCAGTATTGTCAACGAACTAGCGGAGAACCGGCCCGCGGGGTGGTGACGAACCGAGCCGTTTCTAATGGATCGGGACGCGGGTGAGGGCCTGCCCGAGCATGCCTTGGGCCAGGGTCAGGTAGATGACGATCCCGAACACGTCGACCAGGGTGGCGATGAAGGGGTTCGAGCTCGTCGCCGGATCGAGGCCGACCCGGTTCAGCAAGATCGGGAGCATGCCACCGACGATGCAGCCCATCATCACGATACAGAGGATGGTGGGCCCGATCACGATCGCAAGCCCCGGGCCGTCACCGGCGATGAAGACCCGGAGCACACCGAGCGTGGCGAGGAGTGAGCCGAGCACGAGCCCCTGCACGGCTTCTCGAAGGAGGACGCGCCACCAGTCACGGGTGGCGATGTCGCCCACGGCGAGCCCGCGGATGACGAGCGTCGACGACTGCGAACCCGAGTTTCCGCCGGCGGACACGAGCAACGGCACGTAGAAAGCGAGCTGGGCCACGCTCTGAAGCACCGTATCGTACGCCTTGAGCGCGCTGGTCGTGAAGAAGCCGCCCACGAAGAGCACGAGGAGCCAGGGCGCGCGTTTCTTGATATACATGCCGATCGAGGCGGCGAAGTACCCCTCCTGGAGGGGAGCGATGGCGCCCATCTTCTGGACGTCCTCGGCCTGCTCCTCGTGGATGACGTCGAGGATGTCGTCGGAGGTAATGACGCCCAGCATCTCGCCGGTCTGGTCGACCACCGGCAGGGTGTGGAGGTCGTACTTCGCGAGCACGCGCGCCACTTCTTCCTGATCGAGCTCGGGCGGAACCGAGATCACGTTCTCGAGCATGACGTCGCGCGCGCGCTCATCGGGGCGCGAGACCAGGAGGTCGCGCAGCTTGATGAAGCCGCGCAGGTGGTTGGTGGCGTCGAGCACGTAGACCGCCTCGAGCGTCTCGGCCTTGTTCGCGTTCTGCCGGATGGTCTCGATGGTCGCGTCGATGCGCGCGTTCGGACCGACGGAGACGTAGTCGGTCGTCATGAGCCCGCCCGCCGTTTTTTCGGGCCAGCGCTGCAGCTCCTCGACGTCTTCGGCGGCCTCGGGATCGACGCGCTCGAGCTCCTCGAAAGCGGGCTCACCCACCGAGGGCGGGAGGATGCTGAAAAAATCGGCGCGATCGTCCGCGCCCATGCGCGTCGCGATGCGCGCCACGGAGCCGGCTCCCATCAGGAACGCGAGCTGCTCCTGCCGGTCTTCCGGGATACGCGCGAGAACCTCTGCCGCGTAGTCCGCCGGCAAGAGCGTGATGAGCGTCGCCGCCGACTCATCGTCGAAATCTGCGATGACGTCGCAGATGTCTTCCGGATGAATCTCGTCCAGCAGCTCATTGAGCTGGTCGGGAGCCTCCCGAACCAGCGTCAAGAGATCCGGGCCGATCAGGCGCGCCAAGCGCATGGCTGCGCCCTTACCAGAATCCGCCGCTTCGGTCAGCAGCTGTTAGTTGACGAGAAACCACTTCACCGCCGGCTTGATCTCGAGGTGCAGGTGGTCATGATGCGCCTTGTCGTAGTGCGGCGTCAGCACGTAGTGAAAGAGGCGCTTCTCGGCGGCGTTGCACACGAGCCCGACGAGCTCCTGGGCGCGCGCGTCCTCGTGACGTTTGGAGCCCGCGCCGCACGTCTTCTTTCCGATGTCGGTGCGCCACACCTCGGCCACGTCGAGCCACTTGCCGTCTGCCCGGCGGAGCGCGCCGAGGTCGATGGCGAGGCCACCTGGGTGACGCGTCGGCAAGGCATCGCTCTCCGCGGGCGGCGCTGCCCCAGGTCGGTACATCGTGTAGTGGACCAGCTCGACGATCTCACGCTCCTCGAGGAGCGCACAGAAGTCGTCGAGGGCGAGGGCCAGGCGCGCGTCGAGGATCTCGAAGCGGGTGGCGGCGCGTTCGGCAGGAGGTAGAGCCGAGTGCACTTCGACACCGTGCAGCCTGCCAGTGAGGCGGATCGGAGCGCGGACTCCGTGGGGGCCCGGCTCTTCGCGCCGGTACGGAACGCCGCGTCGATCGAGCTCGGCGTAGGCTGCCTCGTTGTCCAGGTTGGCGTACGTGTAAGCCGGGCTCGCCTCCGAGACCCCAGGCGCCGGGACCTCGAGGAATGGGTTCGGACTCCGGCGTTTGACCTCCACCTTGGTGGCGCGGCCAGACGTGGGCTTGCCCTTCTGCCCCTTCGTCTCGACTCGGGCGCGGCTCGGCGCAGGCTTGCTCTTCTGCCCCTTCGTCTCGACTCGGGCGCGCGTCGTGGTCGGCTTTTTGCTGCTCTGGGCCTTCGTCTCGACTCGGGCTCGAGGTTTGGCGGGGGCCGGCTTCTTGACCGCCTTGGGCGCCTTGGCGGGCGGTTCGGCATGGACGCTCGCCGGGACCAGCACGGGGAGCAGCGAGAGCAGAAGCCCGACGAAGCGGCGTCCGACCAGCATGGCGCCGACCCTGGCTCAAGTCGGCCGGGGCGCCAAGTTTTCAGGGTGAGGTGGGATCGAGGCCGAGCAAACGGGGCAGGTCGTGCAGGCTGTCGAAGACCTCCGCCCCGGCGTCCGCCAGCTTTCGAGGCCCCACGGACGCGCTGTATCCGAGCACGCGCATTCCGGCAGCCACGGCGGCGCGCACGCCGAAGGCGCTATCTTCCACCACCACGGTCTCGGCCGGGTGAACGCCGAGCTCGGCGGCGGCATACAAAAAGAGGTCGGGGAACGGCTTTGGCCTCGCGACCATGCGCGCGGAAAAGACTCGCCCTGGAAAGCGGGGCAGGAGGCCCGTCACCCCCAGGGATACCTGCATCTTCTCCGGCGCGCCCTGCGACGCCACGCAAGCCGCAATTCCGGCCGCGAGGACGCGATCGACGGCCTCCGGCGCGCCCGACACCGGCTGGAGGCTCCGCCGGAACTCGTCCCAGAGCCGGCTCTCCATCGTCTCCACCCAGCCGGGTGGTGGCGGTTTCGGCGCGCGCTGCTCGATCCCGCGCACCACGTTGGCGAGCGTGTCCCCGAGGAACAGCGTCCGCACCTCCTCGACCGAGGTCGGGATGCCGAGCTCGGTCATCATCTGCGCCGTGACCCGAGCGGCGATGGGCTCGCTGTCCACGAGCACGCCGTCGCAGTCGAAGATGACGAGCTTCGGGATCGAAGGCGCGGGCGAGCCGTTCATGCGGGTTCGCCAGTATCACTCCGCTCGCTCCGCCGGTAGAGCGCTTCGGCGAGCTCCTGGTCGCTGACGTCGAGCTCCAGCTCGAGCTCACCGCGTACCGCGTGGGTGAGGCGCTCCGAGAACACCGAAAGAACTTGTCGTAGCTTGGTCATCGCTGCCTCCATGCTCGAACTTGCGGGCAGCGCGGCCCCCCGGCATGAAGCGAGCATGAAGAAGCCGTGAGAAACCGGTGCTAAGGTCAGCGCGTGGCCGAAATCCGCTTCTTCCGTGACTCGAGCGGGCGCCGCATCGCCTACGCGGTGGAAGGCGAGGGGCCCCCGCTGATCTGCCCGGCGTGGTGGGTCAGCCACGTCGAGGAGGACCAGCAGCACGCGCCGTTCAGGCGCTTCTTCGAAGCGCTCGCCGCCGAGCACCAGGTGGTCCGCTATGACCGCCCCGGCGT
>JAEZYO010001032.1 GCA_023419055.1 Pseudomonadota bacterium
CCGCGACCCGGCGGGTGAGCTCCAGGGCGTCCTCGGGGCGGAGCGGCGCGCGAGCGACGGTGCGCCCGAGATCCTCGCCCTCGAGCCACTCCATCGCGAGGTAGAGGGACGGAGAGTTACCGTGCGCGATGTAACGGACGATCCCGGGGTGCTCGAGCTGCGACAGCACGCGAGCCTCGCGCAGGAACCGGTCGACGTGCGACTGCCCGCCGGCGTGGAGCAACTTGACCGCTACGCGCTCGCCGGTCTCCCGGTCACGCGCCCGGTAGACCTCGCCCATCCCTCCGGAGCCGGTGAGCTCTTCGAGCACGAACCTGTCACCGACGACGGTGCCTAGCAGCGGGACGGACATAGCGGGCTGGGGACTCGGATCTCGAGTCGTACCATCGCCCCCGAGCGCGGTAAATTCGGCCTCGTTTCTGGCCGTTCACCCGTCGATTGGAGCATTCGCCCCGAAGGCTTGCCCCCTCGGGAAAGAGCGCTCCCTAGCTCGGCGGCGTCAGGCAAGCCTTCCGAACCTGGCGGCGCACGATCGAGGCGCGCTTCTCGGCGTGATACCTCTCTGCGCGTGCGGTCGTCTCAGGGCCGGGGTTCTCGAGACAGTCCGCGATGATCTCGTAGCCCTCGACTCGTTCCGGGTAGCCGTTCGGGAACTCGACCCGATGCTGCGCGAGGATCGCGCGCGCCGTGACGAAGTCTCGCCGAGCGAGAGCGTCCTTCACCTCTTCGAGGAGGTCGACGTCGCGATAGAGCCGTGCGTGCTCGACCGTGATCGGGTGCGCGTGCCTCGGCGCGGGCTCCTCTTTCGCCACCGCGCGTTCCTCGTCGACCGCTCGGTGCTCGTGGGGACGAGGGGTGGCGGCGAGCGCCTTCTGCGCAGGCGGGTGAGCCAGGATCGGCGCGGCCTCACGCGCTGGCGTCGTGTCAGCGCGTCGCGGAGCCGTGTCTCGCAAGAGGTAGAGCGCTCCGACGAGCAACAGCCCGAGCCCGCCGATCGCGACGGGCCCGCCCTTCTGCCAGCCCGGGCTCGTCATGGCACCGTGATCGTCCACTCGACGCTCTGCTCGAGCTCCTCTCGCCCGTGCGGCGTGTCCATCGGGACCCAGGGAGTATCGTCATGGGCGCGCGCCACGATCTTGTGCGTGCCCGAAGGCAGCGTGGTGGCGTCGAACGTCGCGCCGCTCCCCGCCGGGCTACCGTCGGCGGTCCAGTCTACCGCGATCACGGCCGGGTCGATGACTTTGACTTCGAGCACCGTCGGCGTGGTCGTGCTCGCAGGTGTGGACGAATCGATGGGATCGACGATCTCGTAGATGTCACGCACGGCCTGCTCGAGCGAAATCGCGTTCAGGTACGCCGACGCCCAGAGCGAGTTCATCACCGACTGGTCGCTCGGGCGGTAGTTGCCGCTGCCTTCGCATTCGAAGGCTCCCTGCTCCCCGGTGCCTGGCGTTTGATCGAAGCCGACCCAGTGATTCCACTTCCCACCGGAATCCTGCGACCCTGCCGTATTGATGCGTCCGCCGCCGCAGTTTCCGTATTCGTCACCCAGGTGGAAGAAGCCGTGACCGCCCTCGTGCGAGGCCGCTAACGCGGCGTCACCGTGACCTCCGCTCCACACCATGGGGATGCCGCCCGAGTTCCACCACTCGCTGTCGTTCATGACCACGGCGACCCAATCCGTCTCGGTGGTCGCCGGCATCATCGCGTCGATGGCGTCGTACACCTTGTCGTTCGTGATGTAACCGAGCCTGCTCGAATCATTGCCGCAGCCGTCGAACGCCGTGTTCGGTGCTCCGGTGCAGCCGACGCCCCAACCTTCGCCGTTGCCCTCGGTAATTCCCGAGTCGACGCTCTCCACCTTGAGCGCACAAATATTGATGAAGTTCCGGTAGGTCCTGTACGGCTCGCTCTCGGGGGCGAAACGGCCCGCCACGTAGCCCTGCGATCCGGGCGTGCCGTGTCCGTTCAACATCTCCTGGAGGTGCATCGGGTACACGGTCTCGAGATCGGCCGCGTCGTAGCCATCGCCGACGATCGTGTAGTTGATGCGGTTCGCGGGCGGCCCATGGCCCTCGAGCACGATGCCGTTCGCGCCGCAGTCGAGCTCGTACTCGATCGGACCTCCGCCTCCGAGCCCGCTGCCGCCGGAGCCGCCGGTCCCTGCGCTACCGGCGCCCGCGCCACCAACCGACGCCGTACCGCCGCTTCCGCCGGTCCCGCTGGAACCCGATGCGCCACCGCTGCCTCCGGTGACCGCGCCGCTACCCCCCGTCTGCGAAGCGGAGCCCGAGTTGCCGCCGGAGCCGCTCGCTACCGCGCCCGATCCTCCGCTCGCTCCCGGATCAGCCGAACCGTCGGGATCACCGCAACCCATCAGTACGAGCACACCAATGACGGTCCAGGCGATTGCTTTTTCTCTCATCGGACAAGTTCTCCGCACGCGGCCAGCGCGCTCGCTGCAGAACCCCCACCAGGTAAAGGCGCAGTGCTCCTGTCCGCTCGGCACGGATCAGATTTCGATGCTCGCCACCTCCCGCGAGGCCTTCGGACGAAAGTTGTGAGCAGGGCGTGACGCTCCTCCCGAAGCCGATGGGTACTGGGCCGCGGTTGGGTGTCCCGCCTCGCCCTACTTACCCGGGGGATTGATATGCCTCGGGCCTAGCAGAGACAAATCACTGAAACTATTGACCTAATCAATTACCCTCTCGACAATTCCTATCACTTCGATAGGGTTACTGCGGAATGCGTCACCTCCTGCTCTTTGCGCTCGCCGGCTTCGCCGCTTCCTTCGTCGACGGGGCGCTAGGCATGGGCTTTGGACCGACGAGCTCGAGCATTCTGCTCGGCGCGGGGCTCGCTCCTTCCGCCGCGTCTGCGACGGTCAATCTGGCGAAGGTGGCTTCGGGCGTCGCCGCGGGTGTCTCGCACTGGCGCTTCGGGAACATCGACAAGCGCATGGTGCTGAACCTGGCCCTGCCGGGCTGTTTGGGAGCGCTCATCGGCGTGACGGTGCTCTCCAACGTGAGCGGCGCGACGCTGCGTCCGCTACTCGCGCTCCTGCTGACCGTCATCGGCATCCGCATCCTGATTCGCTTCGCTCGCGCGGTGAGCACCACGGAGAAGTCGAGCGACGCTCCGGAGTCCGAGCGCGATCAGGCACCTCAACACGAAGTGAAGGGCGTGAGGATCGCCGGACTGCTCGGCGGTATCACGAACGGCATGATCGGCGCGTGGGGTCCCGTCGTGACGCCCTTCCTCCTGCATCGCGGCGTGCGCCCGCGCTACGCCATCGGCTCCGTGAACACCGCGGAGATCGCGGTGGCCTCTGTTTCTGCCTTCTCGTTGCTGGCCTCGATCGGTCGCGGTGGTTTCAACGTCGGCGTCCTGATCGCGATGCTGATCGGTGGTCTGGTCGCCGCCCCGGTCGCAGCTTGGGTGATCCGTTTCGTCCCGGCGCGCCCCATGGGCATCGCCGTGGCCGGCCTCTTGCTGTTCACCAACGCGCGCGAGCTCGCTGCTTGGGCCGGTCTGGGCAGCGGCCCCTGGATTTGGGCGATCTACTCGGCGATCGCCGCGGTGATTGCGCTCGCGTTCTTCGCCCCGCGCGCGCTCGGGACGGCTGCTGCCGCGCAGACGGCAGCTTCGTCCAGCAGCGGCTCCTGACGCTCTCTCCCGAGAGTGAGCTCCCGCCGCACGCCAGCACCGCGCTCGGGCGGGGCGCTAAGCGCCGGTCCCCCTAGAACGTCCTAGGACCGGCGCTAAGCTCGTAGCGGCATGGGCAAGAAGAAGAAGCTCCGCAAGCGTCTCCAAAAGCGGGGCGTGGACGACGCCCCCACGCTCGTGATCTGCGTCGGAAAGGACTGCTGCCCACGCTCGGAGTCTCGCGCGCTCGTCGAGGAGACGCGCGCTTACGTTGCCGAGCAGCACCCGAAAGTGCACCTCGAGCTCGTCGGGTGCCTGCACATCTGCAAGAAGGGCCCCATCGCGGCGACGTACCCGGAGATCGAGTTCGAGAAGCGGGTCGACGGAGCCCGCGCGCGCAAGCTCGTCGACAAGCTCGATCGGCGCACGCGCTCCGACTGATCGCTCAGCGAGCGAGCTTCTCGACCTCCGCGCGCCGGAAGCCCGCCGGATAGCGACGCAGGTAGTCCGAAGCGGCTCGCCCGGTGGACGCGCTGTCTCCCGCTCGTTGAAGCGCGATGACACGCAGGTACGCGGCGTCTTCACTGCGCGGATCCCGCGGGTACTTGCCGAGAAACGCTGCAAACGCCGCCGCGGCGCCGGCGTTGTCGCCGGCTCCGAGAAGCGCCGTCGCCGCTCGAAATTCGAGTGAAGGGTCGGCGCTCGGCTGCGTTGCGGCGCTGGGCAAAACCCGTGCAACGGTAGGTCGCTCGAGCGGTGCTTTCGCGCTCGCGCTCGCGCTCGTGCTCGGAGTCGCGGCAGCCTCGCTCGGCGGAGCTGACGACCGAACCGGCGCTGCCGGAGGAGCCGCCTCGAAGGCGTTCGCCCAAACCTGCCCGGCACCGAGATGGATCGTGGATCTCTCGCGCAGACGTAAGAGCACGCTGCCTTCTCGAACCGTCACGTCGGTCGTGCGACCATCTTTGACGGCGACGCTGAAGGTAGTCCCGATGTCCTCGAGCTCACCGTCCGGTAGCACGACGAGGAAGCGGCGCTTCTCCGTCGCGGGTCGCACCTCGATGTCCAGGGTGCCCGAGTCGAGGATGATCTTCTCGACGTTCGCCTCGAGGTGTCGCGACCAGACCGCCGGACCGACGCTTCGCACCAGAGCTCGCGCTTCGAGCCGAGTCGTTGACTTCGGCTGGACCAACCAGCCGACGACGAGCACGGCGACGACGGCGAGCGCCACCGCGACCACCGGCGCGAACAGGGAGCGCCGCGGAGGGCGCTCCGACTCGACGCGCGAACGATCGAAAGCCGCGAGCAGGCGCGTGCGCTCTCGCCGGACGTGCAGCTCGTCGACCATCGAGTCATCCGCCGACTCGAGGCGCAGCGGCAATGCCAGGGCATGCAACGCCTCTGCCTCACGCGTGCAGTCGCGACAAATTCCGAGGTGACGTTCGAAGCTCTCGCGCGCGGCGCCGGTGAGCCGGCCGTCGCGGAGCGCCTCCACTTCGTACGAGCGCGAGCAGGTGCCGGGCTTCACGAGTCGCCCTCCTCGAGCGCCCGCCGTAGCTCTCGTCGCGCCGCGTGCAGGCGTGTCCAGACCGTGCCGATGGGGATCTCGAGCACGGCCGCGATTTCCGCGCAGCTCATCTCTTCCACTTCGGCCATGAGGAAGGTGACGCGCTTCGTCTCGCTGATGCCGGCGAGAGCCCGCTCGAGGTCGCCCTTCACGTAGAAGGACGGCCGAGGATCGACGCTCGTGCTACGGGTCGCGCCGGCGAACGACAAGATCTCGAAGAAGCGACCGAAGGCGCGCCGACGACGCCGCAGCAAGCGGGTGGCGATGCCGATCAACCAGGGACGGCTCGAGGCGCTGCCGTCGTAGCGCGCCGCGCTCTTTGCCGCGGTGAGGAAGGTGGCGTGGACGAGATCGTCGACGTCCTCGGCGTCCGACGTTGCTCGCGCCAGGTAGCGGCGAATCGGATGCTGATAGCGATCGTAGAGCTCGCCCAAAGCGCCGAGCTCCCCGGCCGCGAGGCGCCGCATGATTTCGGGGTCCGTGCTCGGGGCGGCCCCGCGCAAGGCGCGATGAGGGGCGCTCGTCATGGCGTTCCGATCGTGGACCCGAACGAGAGTCCGACCGTCCACCGAGGAAGCTCCGGAGCTGCGCCCGAATCGTCGCCTTTGCTCGCCAGGGCGAATTCACCGTCGAGCGCCATGAAAGCGTGGAAGGTGGAGTACGCCTCGAAGTTCAAGCGCGCACCCAGGAAGGCGCGCGCCTCCAGGGGCGTCTCTTCCACGAGATCCATCCGCCGGTTTTCAGTGCCCCCCTGGTC
>JAEZYO010001036.1 GCA_023419055.1 Pseudomonadota bacterium
TGATTGCGCTGCAATGAATAGTGTACGACCCGAAAAGCTGCTCCGGCGGTGCCTTGCTTCGCGCTACGGGCATTCGAGGCGCGTATCGCCCGAGCAAAAACGCCGAGCAACACTTGCTGGCGAAGCCCGCCGAGCTTGGCCCGCATCGTCACGTGTACCGGTAGCTTTGCCAGGTGTACCGGGCGCGCGAGGTGCGCGACTCGCTTTCTCGGGCCGCTCGGCTTCCGGCCTGCACCAGGTCGCCTGCCACCACGACGACATTTCGAATTCCCCATCGATGCCACCGCCTTTCGAACGGAGACACTTTAGCTTCTGTGCTCGAACCTGCAAGTGCGTACTGAAGAAAGTAGAGACGCGCAGAGTTTAGTGCGCTCGTGGGCGTGGCCTCGCTCTTCGCGTGCAACGGGCGCGCTCGTGGCGAAGAGCGCAGATTGAAACGGCAGAGATTGGAGACGGAAGGCGGAGTTGGAGACGGAAGGCGGAGTTGGAGACTGTGCGGATTGAAACGGCAGAGGTTGGAGACTGGGCAGAGGTTGGAGACGGAAGGCAGAGGTTCGAGACTCTGAGGTAGGAGTTCGAGGCTGGGTCGCTTCAGAAGGCTTCGCGGGCGGTGAAATAGAAGCCGTGGGTGCCGGGGCCGATGCCGAAGTCGAGGCGGAGGTTCAGGCCTTCCTCGGGGTTGAGCGCAACCCGGAGACCGCCTCCGACTGCCCAACGCACTGGCGCGGTGGGAAGCTCCAGGAGATGGTCTGCAACCTGGCCTGCGCCCCCAAAGACGACTGCGCCGAAGCGCCAGTAGATGGGTAAGCGATATTCGACGTCGAGGGCGAGGAGGTTCTTGTCGCGGTAGCGGCCGAGGTAGTAGCCGCGGAGGAGCTCGTCGCCACCGAGCATGGCGAGTTGGTAATAGGGAACGTCGCCGCCTTGGGTCTCGCCGTAGAAGTGGACGCCGAGGGTGTGCGTGTCCGTGACGGGAAAGAATTGGCGAGCGTCGAGCGCGAGCTTGCGGAAGGTGTAACGACTCCCGATGTAGGGGCCGAACCAGAGCGAAGACAGGTGAAGCAGAGTGCCGGAGTGCGTGGCGATGGCGTTGTCGCGGTTGTCGAGCGTGATCGTCGGGCCGATGCCCGCGGTGAAGCCGCCGCCTTCCCCGGGCACGTCCTGGGTCGCGAAGATGCCGTCCGGATCGGGGTACTGGGCGTCGTAGTACATGACGTCCGTCGCGAGCCCCGCGTGGAGTGAGCGATAGAAGCGCTGTTGTGCGCCAGCGCGGACGCGAGCGCGCTCGCGCTCGTAGCGTTCTTCGGCGTCGTCGGGGGTATCGTTGCCGATGCCCCAAAAGCTGTCCGGGTAGCGCTGGTACTCGACCTTTCCGTAGAGCCGAAAGTTGTCGGAGGACCAGTAGAGGTCCGGATGAATTTCGAAGATGGCCTGGCGTCGCGTCGTGACGAGCGCGAGAAAGCCGAGGCTCGAGACGCGGCTCTCCGGCATGTTCTTGGTCAGCCGAAAGAAGTGAACGAAGAGGCCACCGAAGCCGACGTGCGTCTCCGGGGTGTACATGACCAGGGGAACGATGAGGTTCGTGCTCTCCGGGTTCTTCGCGGGGGCGATCGCCTGCTTCCGCTCCTCTTTGCTCGGCTTGGTGCTCTCGTCGCGCGCGTCCGGCGTGGGCAGGTCGTCGTCCGGCGGTTGAGCGCCGGCGTGCGCGGTGATGGCCGAGAGACAGAGCGCGACGGCGGCAGAAATCCTCGCGGTGTTCGACGGTGCACGACCGCCGAGAACGTCGTGACCGAAGCGTCGACGATGTCCGACGTCGCGGTTCAAGCTGCCGTCCTCTACTACCCTCCGGCGAGTCCGTGAAGGGTATCCGGCGGCCGCCGACACTGGAATACGTGGAAAACGCGCCAACTGCGGGAGTTGGGCCCTCCTGAAGGGTGACGGAACCGTGAAGCTCGGATGGGTGCGCTCGGACGGGTGCGCTCGGACGGGTGACCTGGCGCAGCCGAGCCGCGGTTCAGTCGCGATCGAGACGCAAGAGCTGCGCCGCGAACAGCGCGACGTGCTCGTTCGGCTTCGACCGGGCGACGAGCTCCTGGAGCTCGCGGTAGTAGCGCAGGTGGATTTCCTTGGCCTTCGCGAAGTCGCGCTTCGAGATCGAGAACAGGTTATAGCCGAAGATGCCTTCGCCGCCGCGCTCGACGTGATCCGCGGCGAGCCTCAGCCAGTGAGCCTTGAGCGCGCGAGCCTTGAGCTCGTCCCGTCGCGTATCGACGACGCCCTCTTCGACCGGTGCCCACTTGTCATCCTGCCAGCGGATCTGTCCCGCAGTCTCGAGGAGGCGCGTGCACTCGGCGACGTCGCGCGCCGAAAGACCGATCCGTCGCGCGACGAACTCGTCATCGTGCCGCTTGGAGCGCGCGTAGTCGGCGAGCTCGAGCGCGCGCAGGACCACGTGGCTCTCGGGTCGCTCGTAGGCCGAGTGACGAACCGCCTGCAGGCGCTGCCACTCTTTCGCCACCGAGGGCAAGCTCGCCGGATCGAAGAAGGCTGCGACGAAATCGAGCAAGCGCAGTGAGCTCGCCTCGACGAGCGCGAGCCACTCGGGGAGCTTCGGCTCGGTGGTGCCCGAGAGCCAGCGCGCGACGCGATGGCGGCTGAAGCCAGTCTTGTCCGCGAGCTGAACGACGGAGGTTCGGCCGCGCAGGTCTTCGAGCAAGAGCGCTACTCCGTCGCGCGTGGCGGGATGCACCGAGTCGAGCCATGGCGGGCGAGCTCCGTAGAAGCGCTCGATAGCGCCCTTCACGTCGTGGCCGAGCTTGCGCATGGCGGCGAGCAGCACACGCGCGGTCGGGAAGCACCGCCCCGACTCCCAGCGATAGGCGATGTTGCTGCGGTATCCGAGCCGCTGACTCAAGGCACGCTGTGAACGACGCCCACGGAGAGCGCGGATCCAATCGCAGGCCAAGCGCTCGAAGCGATCCATGTATGCATGATTTGCGCACTCGCAAGCAGTACGCGAGGACAAAATGCGCAAAACGGGTATTGAGCGCGTGACCGCTCCGGTGAGACACTCGGCTCGTGGACATGCGGAGTGGCATCTATCCGGTGGCAATGAGCCTGATCTTGGCTCATTCGGGGTGTGGTGGGGGGCAGACGGGGCAACCAAACTCGGCGGGGCCGTGCGACGACGCCGACGCGTGCAGCCCGGTCTGTCAGGAGGTCGGATGGGAAGACGACGTGCACGGCGTGAGCGCGCGCTCGATCATCGAGCAGCACGGCGGGGTGAGCGAGCTGCCGTTCTTCTGGGTCGATATCCCGGAGGACGATTTCGAGACCGGCTTCGACGTGTCGCAGCTCGAACCCGACGAGGTCGAGCCAACGGAGATCTCCATCGAGCTCGTTGCAGACGAAGGTGCCGTCGTCCTGCGCTGTGAAGATGAGCTTTGGATCCCCGTGAACGTGAAGCTTGCCACCTTGGACGGACTCGCGCGAGACATCGAGACCACGCTGGTAGCAAGGCCGGCAAGTGATGCGCCGGACGTGATTCAGCTCAATCAGGTCGATCTCGAAACGGCGTTCGACCCCGGGCAGAGCCAATCGCAATGCTTGCCGCTCCTCGGTTCAGGCTCCTTCGGCTGGGACGGACGCTTCTGCGACGAGGGCCGCCTTGGGCTCTTCCACACCCCGTGCGGTGGAGTGGTGCAAGCCGCGCCTGACCAGGCTCCGTTCGAATCGCAGCCGTCGCCGATCGAGGCTCTCTCCGAGCTCGAGCGCTTCACGATGGTGTGGAACGATCTTCCCCCGATCACGGTCGCCGTCAGGATCGACGATCCTACCGCGTGCTGGGGATCGGAGACGAACTTCGTCGTCGACGCCGAGGTCACGATCGAGTCTGGCGGGGTCACTTTCACGAAGAAGAGCGTCGCTGGACGTCACCGGTACGAGGTGCCGGTCGACGAGGTGTGGACGGAAGTGACCCGCGTTTCGTTTGCAGAGGTGTGCGGAGACGTGTCGGGCTCACCCGAATGGTCGCGGGTGCTCGACGGACGAGAGTCGAGCGGAGAGCTCTGCGTCGGAATGGTCGAGGTCTCGCTGGACGGGATGCCTTCGGGGTGGGCCAACTGGGAGATCGTGGAACCTTGAAGCGCTCGGTTTCGTGATCGCGAAACTCGATGTCGTGGCGCTGATTTTCGCGCACGTGCGAGCGTGCGGCGCGCGACTCGGATGCTGGTAAGGTTCGGCGCCATGACGCGCCTACAAGCCAGTGATTTCGCGCCCGAGGTCTTGAAGCTCTTCGACTCCTACGTACACGGTCTCATCGATCGGCGAGGGTTCCTCGAACAGGCTGGAAAGTTCGTGGCCGTGGGCGTGACACCGGCCGCGCTGCTCGATGCGCTCACGCCGAAGTTCGAAGCGGCGCAGAAGGTCGCGCCGAACGATCCGCGCCTGTCCGCGGAGTACGTCGAGCTCGACTCCCCGCAGGGCAACGGCAAGGTGCGCGGTTACCTGGTGCGGCCCAAGAAGCCGGCGGGCAAGCTCCCGGCGGTGCTCGTCGTGCACGAGAACCGCGGCCTCAACCCGCACATCGAGGACGTCACCCGCCGCCTCGCGCTCGAGAACTTCCTCGCCTTCGCGCCGGACGCGCTCTTCACGCTCGGGGGTTATCCAGGCGACGAGGACAAGGCTCGCGAGCTCTTCAAGAACCTGGATCAGACGAAGACGCGGGAAGACTTCGTCGAGAGCGTCGCGTTTCTCGAGAAGCACCCCGAAGCCAACGGCAAGGTCGGAGTGGTCGGTTTCTGCTACGGCGGGGGCATCGCTCACTTTCTGGCGACGCGCGTGCCGACGCTCGACGCCGCGGTGCCGTTCTACGGGATGTCGCCCGCTCCGGAGCTCGCCGCCCAGGTCAAGGCGGCGCTCCTCGTTCACCTCGCGGAAACGGACGAGCGCATCAACGCGGCCTGGCCGGCGTACGAGGCGGCGCTCAAGGCCGCCAAGGTGAAGTTCGAGGCTTTCACGTATCCGGGCACGCAGCACGGCTTCAATAACGACACCACGCCCCGTTACGACGAGGCGGCTGCCAAGCTTGCGTGGAAGCGGACGCTCGATCTCTTGAACCGGACGCTACGGAAGGCTTGAGGGCGGACTTCCGGCGGTGGCAAGCTAGCGGCGCGTGTCGCGCAAGCTCGCCGAGAAGGACGCTCAACCCGAGTCGCGCGAGCGCGTGGCGGGCGCGGTCCAGCGCTTTCGCCTGCAGGCGCCGGCCATCTTCTCGTACGTCGACGCGGTCGCGCACCATGGCTCGATCCGCAAGGCGGCTGAAGCGCTGCACATCGCGTCGTCGGCGCTGAATCGGCGCATCCTCGATCTCGAGGAAGAGGTGGGGTCGCCGCTCTTCGAGCGCTTGCCTCGCGGTGTTCGCGCTACGGCGGCTGGTGAGCTCTTCCTCGCCTACGTCCGGCGCTCTTTGAAGGATCTCCGCTTGCTCGAGGCGCAGATCGACGGCTTGCGCGGCCTCGCGCGCGGCGGGGTTCGCGTCGCCGTCGCGGAATCCGTGACGGGGCGCATGCTGCCCGACGCGATCGCGGAGTACCACCGCCAACATCCGCACATCGCGTTCTCGGTCACGGTGGACGGACCGAAGGGCCTTCTGGACTCGCTGCTGCGCGACAAGGTCGATTTGATCTTGACGCACGAGCTCTCGGCCGAAGCCGAGGTCACGGTCCTGGCTCAGGTGCCGCAGCCGCTCTGCGTGCTCGTGTCTCCGGAGCACCCGCTCGCCTCGAGGAGCGCGCTCCGACTTCGAGAGTGCGTGGCGTATCCGATCGCGATGCCCGACGAGACGCTCGCCGCGAGAGCGTTGATGGACTCCGCGCTGCAGCACGCCTCGATCCGCTTCGAGCCGGCGCTCGTCTCGAACTCAATCGAGATGACGAAGGTCTTCGCGCGAACGAGCCAGGGTGTCTGCTTCTCGTTTCGAATCGGGGAAAAGCCCGACGTTTCGGGCATGGTCACCATCCCGCTCGTCGATCCGGAGCTCACCGAAGCCCGCTTGTCGCTCGCGAGCCGGCGCGGTCGCGTGCTCCCCGTCGCGGCGGCGGCTTTCGCCGAGCTCTTGAGCTCCGTGTTCGAAGAGCTCTGATCGCTCGGATCTTTCGCGCGCGGCCGCGAGCGCGCTGATTTTGAGCGCGGGGCGTCCGCGGATTGGCGCTGGTCAGGGCGCGCCGTGCGCGATTAAACCACACGGTGCCGATTCATGAGCGTCGAGCCGCGAATCACGCCAAGAGCCGAAAACGCTTCGAAACGAGGGCGAAGCAGAGGGGGCGGGCTCGCGCGTCGCATTCCGCTCGGTTGCCCGATTTCGAGGTTCTCGGACCGGACGGATCCGAACCAGTTCGTCCGGTCCGAGCGCCATGACGGAGGAAGCGATGACTGACACCAAACCGAAGCTGTGGACACCCGGAGACTGGAACGCCTTCTTCGGGTTCGGGACCAACATTTTGGTCAACCTGCTGGTTTTGACGGGCCTCCTGCGTTTCGTCCTGAAGATGCCGGACGAGATGGTGTTCGGGCGCATCCTCCCGGCGACCGGGCTGATGCTCTGCCTCAGCACGATTTACTACGCCTGGCTCGCCTACCAGCTCGCGAAGAAGACGGGGCGGACGGACATCTGTGCGTTGCCCTCGGGCATCAGCGTCCCGCACATGTTCGTGGTCGTGTTCGTGATCATGCTGCCCATCGCCGTGAAGACGGGTGACCCGATGAAGGGTTACGAGGCCGGGCTCACCTGGGTGTTCATCCAGAGCTTCGTGCTCATGGCGGGCGGCTTCGTCGCCCCCATCATCCGCAAGATCACGCCGCGCGCGGCGCTGCTCGGTACGCTCGCGGGTGTCTCGATCTCCTTCATCTCGATGCGTCCCGCGCTCGAGATGTTCATGACGCCTGCCATCGGGCTCGTCTGTTTCACGATCATCCTCGCGAGCTGGTTCGGTGGCGTGCGCTACTTCAAGGGGATCCCTGCGGGGCTCGTCGCCATCGCCGCGGGTACGTTGATCGCCTGGGGCTCCACCGCGTTCGGCTTGAACTACGGCGGCATGTCGGCTGCGAACCTGGCCTCGTCGTTCGCGAACTTCGGCTTCTCGATCCCGTTGCCGTCTTTCGGTCACGTGTTCTCGGGCTTCGAGTTCCTCGGCATCATCTTGGTCACCGCCATCCCCTTCGGCATCTACGATCTGGTCGAGGCGCTCGACAACGTGGAGAGCGCCGCGGTCGCGGGTGACAGCTTCCCGACCACGCGCGTGCTCACGGCGGACGGCGTGGTGAGCCTGATCGGCTGCGTGATGGGGAACCCCTTCATCAACGCCGTCTACATCGGGCACCCCGGCTGGAAGGCGATGGGCGGGCGCATCGGCTACTCGGCGGCGACCGGCGTGGTCGTGATCGTGCTCTCGTGGCTCGGGATCATCTCGGTGATGGTCTCGCTGATCCCCGTGGTCGCGATCTCGCCCATCTTGCTCTTCATCGGCATGTTGATCGGATCGCAGGCGTTCCAGGAGAGCCCGAAGGCTCACGCGCCGGCGATCGTGCTCTCGCTGACTCCGCACCTCGCGGCCTGGGGCAAGCTCCAGATCGACAACTCGCTCGGAGCGGCGGGGACCAGCGCCGCGCAGGTGGGCCTCGACAAGCTCGGCCAGACGGGGATCCTCTATCACGGGCTCGAGGTGATGGGCGGCGGCGCGATCCTCGGCGGGTTGATGTTGGGCGCCATCGGCGCGTTCATCATCGATCGGGCGTTCGTGAAGGCCTCCGCGTTCGCGCTGGCGAGCGCCGTCCTCACCTTCTTCGGCTTCATGCACGGCGAAGCGATCGGCGTCGGTCAGTCTCCCGTGGTCACCGCGAGCTACGTCGGCGTCGCGGTGGTCCTGTTCCTCTGCGCCAAGTTCGCTACGGTCACCGCTCGCCAGGAGGAGCCGCACGAAGCGGAGGCGCACGCCGTCGCTCCCGCCGAGTAGCGCACCCGACGACGCGCTCTGCCTTGGGCCCGCACTCACCGCGCTTCATGCGTTGGGTGCGGGCCTTTTTCGATTTAGAAGAGCCAGCCGAGCCGCAGGTTCACGCTGGGCAGAGGCGTACGCCCGATGGTCTCGAGCGTGTCCACGACCTGCGCGTCCACGGGCGCGAGGTACTGATCGGCGAGCTGGGGCGGCACCGACTCGCTCACCTTGCTGTCGAACTCGACCTTGGAGGGAGCGATCGGGAGCACCACGCCAAAATCGAGGCCGAGGCTGAAGCCCGAGTCGAAGGTGTGAAGGAAGCCGAGCGTCGGCGTGAGCACCAGCGTCTTCACCGAGCCCTCGCTCTCGTACGAGACCTCGCTCGGAAAGCCGGGGTTTTGCTGCGCGTAGCTCGAGACGTCGACCGTCTTGTCGAGTGAGCCCCTGACGGTGACGTAGCCCGCGCCCGCGCCGAGGAAGAAGCTGCCTCCGAACGGGTAGATGCGTCCGTAAATGTCGTAATGCTGATACGCGAGCACGGCCTCGCCGTAGTAGGAGAGCCGGACGCTCGGGATGAGACCGAACGTCGCGCCCGCGCCGAGGAAGCGCGTCAGCTTGATGGTGCCGCCGACGCTCAAGAGACTCGGCAGGCCCGCGCCGACGAGGACTCCGATTCTGAACACCGAGTCGCCGCTCGACGAACCCTCGTCGCGATTTTCGCGAGGAGTGTAGGTCGAGCTCGCGGCAGGCGGCGGGGCGCTCGGCTTGGCCGCACTCGGCGGCGGAGCCGGTGGAGCCGCGCTCGGCGGAGCGGCCCTGGGAGCAGGTTGCTGGGGAGGTGAAGCCTGAGCGGGCGGCGGCAGCGGAGGCAACGCTCCGGTCGCAGGGGGCGGTGGCGCGCTCGGCGGAGGAGGGGGCGGTGCAGTCTCTGGCGGGAAGCTCTCCGAAGGCGGAGGAGAAGCAGGCTCTTCGTCGGGAGGCGCTTCGGAAGGTGGGGCGTCGACCGGGGGCGGCGGTTCCGCCGGAGCCGGTACGACCGGCGCTTCACTGGGAGCTTCTTCGGACTGCGCGAGGGCGCTGCCGGCGACGAGCACCAAGACCGATACTGCGGGCCACAGCAAGCCGTGCTTCCTTCGGCGCATCGAACCTGGAACGTACCATCACTCCGCATCGACCGAAATTCGGCTTTCGAGAGCGAGGAGCGGAGCTCCCACTTGGGGCTCGGGTAGGAGCTGGTAAGGAAGGGTTCTTGGCCGAGTCCGATCGTAACGACCTCCGAGCTCTGACCTCGCGGCTCACCGACGGTGAATGGCAGCTCCTCGCGGCCGTCGCGGCGGAAGAGGCCCTCGGCGTGAGCGCTCTCGCCGCGCTCGGAGCGGAGCTCGGTGTCACCTTCGAGGGTGACTCGGCGCTCCGCGATTGGCTGGCGCAGGGGGTGAGCTCCGGGCTCCTGGCCAAGGCGGGCCGCGTGCGAGCCGTCTCGAGGCTCGGCGGCGAAGAAGCCGCGCTCACGGTGCACCCGGAGTGGCGCGAGCTCGTGCTGCGTGAGAGCCAGCGCCGCGGCGAGCTCGAACCCGTGGTCGGGGCCTGCGCTCTCGTGCTCGGTGAGCGCTCGCGGGGCCGGAGCGCCTGGCTGCTCCAGACGGGTGACCTCAGAGGCGCGGAGCGACGCGGTCTCGCGGCGGGACTCCGGTCCCGACCGAACGAAGCGAGCGATCCGGCGCGCTTCCTCCGCGAATCGGTGTGTCGACCGTTCGATCCGGAGTGGTTCGAAGCGACTTGGGGCGGCGCTCGGGAAGAGGTCGCGTGCCGCGTGCTGAAGGAAGCGTTGCCTTCCTTGTCGGACTGCGGCGGGCTTTATGCCTGGCTTCGAGATCGGGACGTCACGGCGCTCTCCGAGGAGCTCCGGAACGTGCTGTGCCAGCACGCGCTCCTCCGGGAAGATCTCTCGACCGCAGAGCGCTGCTCGGCGCGACTTCCGGCGATCACGCGGCTCGCGTTCAACGCGGCGCTCGCCTACGAGCGCGGTCAAGTTTTGCTCGCTCGGCAGGCGCTCGAGCAGAGCCTCGCGTTCAGCTCGAGCAAGGGTCGCCTCGCGCTGCCGCACGCCGGAGCGATCGCGCCGCTGCTCGCGCTGCTCTCCTTGCACGCGGGCAGCGAAGAAGGCACCGAGATCGCGCAACGTTTGCTCGCGCCCAAAGCCGCGGGTGACGAGGCGGGTGGAGCAGGCAGAGCGCTGCGAGCCATGCTGCGCTACGGGGCCGAGCCGGAGGCGAAGCGCAAGCGCATCGATCCGTACCAGGTGCCTCCCTCCGCAGGCGCCTGGGAAATCTGGCTTCAAGCGTTGACCGTCCACGTCCACGTCTCGCAGGAGCTCTCGCGCGCGGCCTGGGCAAAGTACCTCGGCGAGCGCGCTTCGGACTGGCTTCGAGCCGGCTATTCCTTCATGGGCCGCCAGACGCTCTTCCTCGCCGAGGCGCTCGGCGGCGAAGCGATCCCCGCGCGTCCGGGCGAGCTCCGCGCGGTCGATCTGGTCGCGCCGAAAGCGGACTGGGAGCGCGCGCTCGATCGGCTGTCGTTCGCGTCGGAGGCGGCGTCCGCCGAGGTCGAGTTCCCGCTGCGGGTGGCCTGGTACGCGGACATGATCCACGGCGTCTTGAGCCGACCCGCGCTCGAAGAATACTCGCCCGAGAGCGGCTGGTCCGCGGGGCATCGAGTGAGCCTCGAAGAGCTCCACGGTCGCCGAGACGAGCTCCCCCCCGAGGACGTGCGCGTGCTCGAGCGCACGACTTTGCGGGGTGACGAGGGCCGCGACTACCAACCGGAAGCGTGGGAAGCCTTGATCGGGCACCCCAGGGTGTACAACGGCGCGCGCGGCAAGCAGCCGGTCGAGGTCGTGCGCGGCGAGTGCCGCGTCGTGACGGAGGACGAGGGAGCGTTCCTGAAGCTCGTCGTCGAGCCCGAAGGCGCCACGCTCGGCGTCAACGTGGTGGTCGAGAACGAGTCCCGCCTGATCGTCTATCGCGTGACCCCCGCGATGCAGCGCGTGATCTCGGCGCTCCCGCGCGCACTCCGCATTCCCCGCCACGAGGAGAGCCGCGCGCTCGCCGTGCTGGAGAAGCTCGCCCGAGCCGTGCCCGTCAAGAGCGCGCACCTCGGCGCCGACCGCGTCGTCGAGGCCGACTCGACGCCCTGCCTCAGGATCGCCTCTCGAGCGGGAGCCTGGCTCGTCGAGGGAGGTGTCCGTCCGTTCGGGCCGCGCGGCAGGTTCTTCGTCGTGGGCACCGGGCCGAGCGGCATCTCGCACAGCGCCGACGGCCAAACGCTTCGCACTCGGCGCGATCTCGAGAGCGAACGCGCCAGGATGTCCGCGCTGATCGGCGACTGCCCGAGCTTGCTCGAGCGGACGCTCGACGCCGACGTCGCGCGGCTCCCCGGTGAGTCGCTGCAGACGTGGGCCTTCGATTTCGACGGGCTGCTCGGTTTGCTCGCCGAGCTGCGCGTGGCCGAGACCAAGTGCGACCTCGAGTGGGGTCAGGCGACGCCGCTTCGAGTGCGCGGGAGCGTGACGGCGGCGGGGCTCCACGGCTTGCTCCGGCGCGTGAAGGGTTGGTACCTGCTCACGGGTAGCGTGAAGATCGACGACGTGACCGAGCTCTCGCTCTCCGAGCTCTTACGCCTGCCGACCCTCTCGCGCGGGCGCTTCGTCGAGCTGCCGAACGGCGATTTTCTCGAGGTGGAGCGGCGGATGCGGCGAGTGATGGCAGCGCTCGCCACCGCGAGCGTCAGCCCTCCTGGCATCGGCGAGCTGCGGCTGCACGAGAGCGCGTTCACGGCCGTGAAGCGGCTCTCCGAGAATTTCGAGACGGACGGCTCGGTCGGGGACTTCGCCGCAGAGCTCGAGCGAACGCGCGCGCGGAACTTCGAGGTGCCGGCCGCTCTCCGGGGCGAGCTGCGTCCGTATCAGCGCGAAGGATTTCGCTGGCTGTGTGCGCTCGGGGAGCTCGGCCTCGGCGCCTGCCTCGCCGACGACATGGGCCTCGGCAAGACCATACAGATCCTCGCCGCGCTCTTGACGGCGCCGGGACCGACACTGGTGGTCGCGCCGACCTCGGTGTGTTCGAACTGGATCAACGAGATCCGGCGCTTCGCGCCCACCTTGTCCGCTAGGGAGTACGGCGGGAACGATCGCGAGCGCACGCTCGAGGCCGCGAAGAGCGGGAACGAAACCGTCGTCGTTTGCAGCTACGCGCTCCTGCAGCAGGACGTCGAGGAGCTCGCGAGCGTCGAGTGGGGCAGCGTCGTCCTCGACGAGGCGCAGTTCATCAAGAACCCCACTTCGCTCCGCGCTCAGGCCGCGTTTCGCCTGCGGGCGAAGCGTCGGATCGCGGCCACCGGGACGCCGGTCGAGAATCACCTGGGGGATCTGTGGAGCGTGTTCCGCTTCTTGAATCCCGAGCTCTTCGGGTCGTGGCAAAACTTCGATCTGCGCTTCGCGAGGCCCATCGAGCGCGATCACGATCGGGAACAACAGGAAGCGCTGCGGGCGCTGGTGCGACCGTACGTGCTCAGGCGGACCAAGGCGCAAGTGCTCACCGAGCTCCCGCCGATCACGACGGTGCGCCACGAGATCCGCCTGAACGACGAAGAGGCGCTCCGCTACGCGATCTTGCGGCGCCGCGTGCACGAGAAGCTTCGCACCGTGGCCGGCCGCCAGCAGTACAAGCTCGAGATCTTGGCCGAGATCACGCGCCTCCGGCGCTTTTGCTGCCACCCGCGCCTCGTCTTCCCCGACGCCGAGCACGTGGGATCGAAGGTCGAGGCGTTCCTCACGCTCAGCGAGGAGCTCCGCGAAAACGGCCACCGCGCGCTGGTGTTCAGTCAGTTCGTCGACTTCCTCGACATCGTCCGCCAGGGCCTCGAAGAGCGCGCGATCCCCTACGAGTACCTCGACGGCGCGACCCCGAAGGGAGAGCGCCAGCGCCGCGTCGACGCGTTCCAGACGGGCTCGGCGCCGCTCTTTCTCATCAGCTTGAAGGCGGGCGGATTCGGGTTGAACCTGACGGCGGCCGACTACGTCATCCACCTCGACCCCTGGTGGAACCCCGCCGTCGAAGCCCAGGCGAGCGACCGCGCCCATCGCATCGGTCAGGATCGTCCGGTCACCGTTTATCGGCTCGTCACGAAGGACACGATCGAGGAGCAAATCGTCGAGCTGCACGCGGGCAAGCGGCGGCTCGCCGATCAGCTGCTCGAAGGCGGAGACGCCGCGGGCAAGCTGACGACCGACGAGCTCCTCGACCTCATCGCGCAGCCGGAGGATGGTTGACGCGTGCCGAAGAATCGCCGCGTCTCGATCTCGAAGCGCCTGAGCTACGTGCTCCGGCACGCTCCGCAATCGATCGGCGTCGCGCTCGACCGAGAGGGCTGGGTCTCCGTCGAACGCCTGCTCGACGCGCTGGCGCAGCACGGCGAGCTCGTTCGACGCGACGAGCTCGAAACCGTGGTGCGTGAGAGCGACAAACAGCGCTTTGCTCTCAGCGCCGATGGTCTCCTGATCCGCGCGAACCAGGGACACTCGGTCGACGTCGAGCTCGGCTACGCTCCTCTCACGCCCCCGCCCCTGCTCTTCCACGGCACGGTCGCTCGCCACCTCGCCTCGATTCGCGAGCACGGACTCAGAAGGGGCGCGCGCCATCACGTGCACCTCTCTGCGACGCGCGAGCTCGCGGAGCTGGTGGGACGGCGTCGTGGCGCGCCGATCGTGCTCGAGATCGACGCTGCCCGAATGGCGGAGCGGGGGCACGAGTTCTTCTGCTCCGAGAACGGTGTCTGGCTCACGAGCCACGTGCCGCCCGAGTTCCTCGGAGAAAGCCCGGAAGGTCCGCCAAAATAGACCTTTTGGCCTCGCCCCAGTCGCGCGTGCGCTCCGCCCACGGCGGGCGCTCGCTCTCCGCTGTCTGGTGACCGAACCAATAGAGGTGTGGGACCAGCCCGGCCAAGTGCCGGAGCACGTCCAGGCGATCGTCGACGAAGTGGGTCGCACGAATCAGCGCGCAGTGATCCCGCTTCTCGGGGCGCCGCGCGCAGAAGCGCACGTTGCCGCTCGGGACACCGGTCAGCTCGTGAAAGCGTTGCCGCTCGAGCCAGCGCCGGGTGAGATTCTGGATGCGCGGGCCGCACTTGGAGACCAGCCAGACGTTGGCCTCGAAGGCGTCGACGAGCTCCGCGATGGTCTCGAAGGCGCCCTCGCAAGGGGGCGTCTCCAAGGCATCCTGGTCGCTGCTGCTGAGGAAAGAGGTGTCGGCGTGGCCGGTGGGATCGGCCGCGCCGATGATGACTCGACCGATGTCGATGCCGAGGACCGGGGTCCGCGGCGGGTGCTTGTCTTGCTTTTTCACGACGAGCAAGGTGCGCCCGAGAAGCATCGATAACCACTATTGATAATGAATGGGCTATAACCGAACGCGATGATTGACTCGGAGCGGTTACGCGCCTTCGTGGCCTTCGCAGAGCGCCTGAACTTCACTCGCGCCGCCGAGGATCTGCACCTCTCGCAGCCGGCCCTCCACGTACAGATCCGCAAGCTCGGCGAGTCCTTGAACGTCCCGCTCTACGTACGGCGAGGCCGCGGCGTCGAGCTCACGCGGGAAGGGAGGAAGCTGCTCGCGTTCGGGCGTGAACAGGCCGAGCGCCAGGCAGCGTTCGTCGAGAGCCTGAAGCTCGGTGACGGCCACGAGAACGTCGTGCTCGCCGCCGGGGAGGGCACGCTGCTCTACTTGCTGAAGGACGCGATTCGACGCTACCAGCGCGCCGCAAAGGCGCCGCTCAAGGTGCTGACACGAGACCGGGAGCAGGCGCTCGCGGCGGTCGAGCTCGGTGAAGCGCACCTCGCCGTGACCGTCACCGACGAGGTGCCCGAGGGGTTCCTCGCGAAGCGCGTGGCGAAGGTGGGGCCGGTGGTCGTCCTCCCGAAGGGCCATCGCTTGGCCCGGCGGCGCGGGCTCTCGATCCAGGATCTCGCGGGCGAACCGCTCGTGCTGCCCGCCTCCGGGCGCCCGCTACGCGCCGCGCTCGCGAGGGCCTTCGCCGACGCGGGGCTGTCGCTCCGGCCCAGTGTCGAAGCGCACGGCTGGGAGCTGATGATGCACTTCGCCGAGCTCGGCCTCGGTATCGCTGTCGTGAACGACTTTTGCGCACCACCCCCGGGGATGGTGCTGCGACCGCTCCGCGGGCTCACCCCGGTTCAGTACCAGCTCCTCCGGCTGCGGGATCGCCAGCAGGGGCCGGCCGCGCTCGCGCTCGAGAAGGCCATTCTGTCGCTCGGGTGACCGCCTACCTTTTGGTTGGTAGAGAAATTTTACGTCGAGAATCGACGAGGTTTCTTTGTTTTCCGCGCGAAGGTTCGGGAGCGCGAGGTCTCTAACCCAGGAGAGTCACTCGCGAGTCAGGTAAGCCTCTTTACGGGCGACCTCGACCCGGCGTCGACCGAGGTATCTCGAACGCAACTCGGGTACGGTCTCCCCTCCCGTCCCGGGTTGCGTTTTTTATCGGCGATCGCGGATACTGAAGTCAGGGTGAGCGACCGGCGAAAGCGCAGAGAGGAGGAGCGCAGAGCTCGCAAGGCCGCAGAAAAGCAGCGGAAAGGCGCGGTCTCGCGTGACTCCGCAGGCAGAGCGCACCTCGTCGTTCACCGAGATCCGCAGGGGAGGCCGGAGCGCCTCTCGCTGTCCCGACCTCTCTTTCACGAGGAGTGGCAGAACGGCGTGGCGGTGGCCGCCGCGAGCACCGCGTACGGCATGCTGAGCCGGGCGCCGACCCTCGAACGCGCCGCCGCCCTGGGGCGCAACGCCATGGGCGCCACGTCGAAGATCGCCGACACCGCGCTCGCGGGTTCCGAGAATGGTGTGGCGTGCCGGCCGGGCTGCGCGCACTGCTGCTATCAAGCAGTCGGGGTCTCGCCTCCGGAGGTGCTGGCCATCCACGAGCACTTGCTTGCGACGCGCTCCTCCGAGGCGCTCGCCGCCTTCGACCGCCGGCTCCGGGAGGCAGACGAGAAGACTCGGGGCATGAGCCTCACCGAGCGCCTCTCGCCCGAGCTGCCTTGCCCTTTCCTGGAAGAGGCCGCGTGCTCGATCTACGAGGTCCGTCCTCTTGCTTGCCGCGGGAAGAATTCCCTCGACGCGGCGGCCTGCGAACGCTCCCTGCACGATCCGGACGCGCGTCAGGCCTTCATTGCCGGCGACCTCGCGGTGCCCTGCTACCGCGAGCCGATCCGCGCCTTCCACGCGGTGGCAGCCGGTTTACAACTCGCGCTCGAGGAGCTCCACCGCCTGAACGCGGAGCCGCTCGAGCTCACGGCAGCCATGCGCCTCCTGCGCGACGATCCGGAAGGCGTGCCGCGTCGCTGGCTCGCGGGCGAGGACCCGTTCGCCGAGGCTCGCGGCGGGGACACGAGCGACGACCCGCGGATCCGTGAGCTCAGTGGACAGCGATGACGCGACGAGATACCGCGCCTGGTTGCTCCCCGTCGCCTGGGTAGCGCGCGCAGCGAAGCGCCGCCGGCGGCTACCCACGTGCGGGGCGATCTCTAGCCGGCTCTGAGTGCGGTGAGCTCACCCGGGTTCGTGATGCCCGGCCCGGAGTTGCTGTCCCAAGTGCCGAACGACTGGATCGGCTGCCCGTTCTCGTCCGTGGCGCCGACCGCGTTCATCAACGTGACGTAGAGCTTGTTCAGAGGGATGTTCCCACCCTGTGAACCGGTGCCGAAGGTCACTTCGCCGCCGTCGGGCGTGCAGCCCACCTCGCTGTTGCCGGTGCCGAGGTTGCCGCCAGCCAGGTTCACCGATACGCCCTGCTTGAGGTAGCCGCTGGCGCTGCCGGCGATCACGATCGGCAGGTTGTTGTTGTTGTGAGCGTTGCCGTCCGCGAGCTCGGGGAGCCACATGACGGCCGAGTTGTCGAGCATGGTCTTGTCGCCCTCGACCACGCTGTCGATCAGGGAGACGAGCTTCACGTATCGACCCGCGTACCACTGGTCGATCTGGTTGATGCTCTCGATGACGCCGGGCACGCAGGTGCCGCCGACCGCGGCGCTGCCGTTCCTGTGCGAGAGCCCGTGGTGGTCGTACTCGTGGGTGATGCCGTCCCAGTTGAAGGTGACGTAGCCGGGCCATTGGAGGACGATCGAGCGGTTGTTGTCGCACATCATGGTGAGCGCGATCAGCTTGATCATCATGTCACCGCCCAGGGTGAAGGCGGTCGTGAGGTCGAAGCCGCCGAACCCGCCGCCGCCGGCCTCCTTGATCGCCGCGTCGGTGATGCCGAGCGCGGTCGCGGTTTCGGCGTTGCACGCGGCCGGAATGACCTGCTGCTCGGTCTCTCGCAAGAGCGCGAGCCAGTCGTCCACACGCTGCTGGTCCGAGCCCGACATGTTCAGGCGCTTGTACGTGTCGAGGTCGTCTTTGACGAGGTCGATGATGCTCTGGCCCTGCGCGACCCTGTAGTCGGCTTCGGTCGGGTCACCTCCGCCGAAGAGCCCCGTCAACCCACCGTAGACGTTGCTCGGGTTGGTCTCGGCGGAATACGGCTCACGCGCGGCCGAGTACGAGATGACGCCCTTCACGTTGTTGAAGGAGTTGCCCACCGAGAGCACGAGCGGGCTCTTCGTGCCTTGATTGACGAGCTTTGCCACCTCGTGGTCGAGCGAGTGCGAAAGTGCCCAGTGATCTGCGCTGGGATCGATCGGCGAGCAGGTGAGCTTCGAGCCCATGCCCTGATCGTGCGGATCGAAGTAGGTGACCCCGTCGACCTCGACCTGCCCGCGCGGGAACATCGCGAGGCCGCGCGGGAACAGCAGCTTCGACGCGAACGGCGCGAGCCCTTCGAGCGTCTTCCCGGCGAGCGACTCGGCGGTGACGGCACCGTCCTCCACCGACGGGAACCAGCGGTTCGTGAGGCACCCGTTGTTGGTGTAGAAGATCACGAGCCTTCGCGGCGCGGCGGTGGATTGAGCCTCCGCCTTGCGGCCGCCCAACGAGCTCAAGAACGGGGTCGCCAGGGCTGCGCCAGCGACGCCACGCAAAAACAGTCTTCGCTTCACGGTGCCACCTCCGAAGGAACGGCTCGATATCGGAACGATTCGGCTTGAGTCAGATCGGCGATCAGGTCGAGGACGGTGTAGCCGCCTGCGGTGAGCTTGGCGGTGAGGTCGTCGACCGTGCAGGAGTCTTCGTTCGTGAGGCTGCGCTCGTAAGCGACCTGCACCCACTTTCGCGCGTAGCACGTGTTGGCTTCCGGCGACGCCGCGATCGCGTTCGAGAGCTCGACGGGGCCGTTCACGTCCACCGTGTTGTCCCCGATGACGACGCTCGAGGTCGTGTCGATGGGGGCACCGGTGCCGGGTTCCGTCGTCTGATAACGGCCGATGGCGTCGTACGATTCGAGCGCGAACCCCGTCGGGTTGATGTAGCTGTGATGGCAGCCCGCGCAGGCACCTCCAGCCGTCTGAGCGTCGACGCGCTCGCGGTTCGTGGCGAGACCTTCCGTCGGCAGGGGAGTGGACTCGGCGCCCGGGGGCGGCGACCCGATGGTCGTGCACAGCACGTCCTTCTGGATGAAAGCGCCGCGCAGAATGGGAGAGGGCCGGTTCGCGAGGGAGTAAGCCGAAAGAAAGCCCAGGCGCGTGAAGAGGCCGGAGCGCGTCGCCGGATCGAGGTCGACCTGGGTCAAATCGGGCCCGAAATTGGCCGGGTCGAGCCCGTAGAGCGGCGCGAGATCCGCGTTCACGAAGCCGACCGTGGAGGTCACGAGATCTTGGAACGTCCCTTTGGCCTCGAACACGACGTAGTCGATGAAGCGCTCCGTCTCCTGGCCCATCAAGGTGCCGAGCGCCGGCGTGTAAGTCGGGTACACGCTGCTGTCGCGGACGATGTTGGCCCAGCGCGTGCCTGGACCCATGTGCAAGTAGTGCTCGTGGAAGTCGGTCACCATCGAGCGACCCTTGGGATCGGCGAGCATGCGCTTGGCTTCGGCCAAGATCGCCTCGGGGGTGGACAACGCGTTGGCGGCGGCGGCCGCGAACAGCGCGTCGTCAGGCATGCTGGCCCAGATCATGTAGGACAGGCGCGACGCGACCTCGTACCCGTTCAGGGCGAGGTACGCGCCCTCCGGCTGCTCGGCGATCTCCGCGCGAGTCAAGAACGTGGGTGAGAGCAAGAAGGCGCGGACGATGAGCTGCGCCGCCTCCTCCATGGTCCCGTTCTCCGTGATCGTCGCGCGATTCGTGTAGAGCTTCTCGAAGCGCGCGATCTCCGCCTCCGTCAGCGGCCGCCGGAAGGCGCGCTGGCCGAACGTGGTGATGATCTGACGTGCGCATTCCGGGCTATCCGTCGAGCACGGAAACACCTTCGCTCGCGCGTTCGCGTCCGCCATCACCTGCGTCGCGATGGCCTGGGCTGCGTTCTGATAACCGTCCCACGCGCGCTGATCCACGCTTCCGGGCGTGTCGGGCGCGAGCATCGCCGAGTGCTCTCCGGAGACGCCCACGAGGTCGCGTATGGTGTTGTCGTACTGTGTGCGCGTCAGCCGCGGCAGCTGAGACGTCTGCGGGATCCCGGGGATGCAGATTGTCGGATCCGCCGCCCCTCCGGAACCTCCGGCGCCCGATCCGCCGGAGCCGGGGCCGTTACCCGAACCAGCGCCGCTCCCGGAGCCAGGGCCTCCGTCAGCGCCGGGTCTGTTGCTCTCTCCCTGTTTTCCCGTGCAGCCCGCTACGAGCGTGGCTAGGGCGATCGTTCGTATCGTCCAGGTGTTCATTTCGACTCACCTCGTCCCGTGCACGGCGGCTCACCGTCTCGACAAAGCTTGCGCCTGACGGGTGACCGGCACGCTAGGTCACTCGCAGGAGGGAGCTCTGGTGACTCCCCAGCCAGCAGAGCGACGTCGTGCCACCCGAGGGTCAACTATCTCCGCCATTCGTTGGGACTCGAAGTTTGCACCCCGTTGGTTTGCCGTATTTTCAGGGGTGTTTTGCCCCCGAGTGGGGTCTCGATCCCGCATGCACGGCTCACGAGGTCCGGCAAGGCGTGTCGTTTTGCATGGTCCGATCGATCGAAGGAGCGCGCATTTCTCCGAGCGTTTCCACGACCTTCGGGCCCGCCGCTGTTCCGAAGCCAGGGGCGCGTGCGCCCGTGGAGCTCGCCTTCGAGCGCCCTGTGCGCTCGGTCCTCCTCTTGACTCCGGCAGGAATCTCGAGCGCGCCCGAGCCTGGACAGTGGAGGACGCCTCTCGCGCGACGCTGCGAGTGATCGCGGGAAAGTCTCATCGTCTGTCGACGGCAGTGGTACTGGTCGAGCATGGTGGACGCTGTGGAGGCGGTGGAGCCGACGGAGGTCCCGCCGACTCGAAGCGACGAGCGCGCCGGATTCTTTCGGACGGTATTTCCGGTAAGCCTCCGGCCGAAGCAGTTCTTCGGCGCGGGGTACCCGTTTCCCTCGCGCGTTCCGCCGCTGCTCGCGGCCGTGATTTTCAGCGCGGCGGCTACCGCAGGCGGCGCCTGGCAGATCAACGAGCTCTTCGGGCTCCCGGGACCCTGGGCTACCCTCGCCTGCTTCGGGCTCGGCGCTGTCGGCGCGATCCCAATGCTCCTGCTTTCGAGCTGGGTTTGCACCTCCTCGCTCGAGCCTCGGGCTCGTCCGCGCCCTTTCGCGTCACCCGTGACGTCGTGGCGTACGCCTCGGCGCCCTCAAAGCCGCTGACGGCGAGCGCCGTCCGCCTCGATGTCCACCACCACGTAGCTCATGCCTCGATGGTGCAGCGCTCCACGCGCGACGGAAAGGCGGGCCCTCTTCGTAGCGAACAAAAACGAGGGGGATCGGTCACGGTTCGGCTCGCCGCGCGATGAACGCTCATGGATCGTCACTTCGTCGGGCGGCGACAGTGCTCAGCCTGGCTCTTGTCGCTGTCCCTCCTGATCGGAGCCTTCGAGCCGTCGGCCGCGAAAGCCGACGCACCTACCGTGTCGAGCTCCCCCTGGACGGAGGCCTATCCCAGCATCGAGGAGGATGTGGCGGCAGGGCAGCCGCTGACGGTGCTGGTGGTGGTGCCGCTCTGCGATAGTCGCGTCATCGCCTGCGGAGGGCAGGGGGCCGGCGACCCGGGCTCCCTCGACAAGAACCTGTACTGGGGGCGCGCGTTCGGCGCGCGCCGCTACTTCGACGAGAGCGCGAAGCAGTTTCGTCGCGTCGCGAGGCAGGGCGAAAGTGGGCCCATGCTCGAGCAGCTCGTGTACCGACGCACGGTGCCTGGCGCTCGCTGGGGTCTCGAAAGGGACGTCGAGCAATTGGTGGTGCTGCGAGCGATTCATGGCGCTCGGATCGACGATGCGGTGCGCGACTTCTACCGGTACGCGACCGAAGGCGCGGTCGCCTCGTTCGTGGAGGACGGGGTGGAACGCCGCGTGCGCGTGCACGTCGCCGGCTACGCCGGCCACAACCGCTTGATGGACGGCGTCACGCTGCAGCAGATCGTCGGCGAAGCCTCCAAGCCTCGCACGGCCGCGCTCCCGTCGTTCGTTTTCGCGTGCCGTTCGGCAGCCTACTTCAGCGATGCCTTGAGCGACGGCGGCTCGAACCCTCTCGTCATGACGCGTGACCTGATGGCTCCCGAGGGCTACGTGATCGAGGCGATGGCGCGCGGCCTCGGCGATCACGTCACGCAGCGTGAGCTCCGCCAGCGCGTGGTGGCAGCGTACGCTCGCTGGCAGCGCATGCCCGAGCGAACGGCGAGCACCATCTTCGCGCGCCCGGGCCGCTAGAGATTTGAAGCAGCGTTCGCAACGGTTCGCTACTATCGACGCGCCGATGTCCCGGGTGAAGCGAGAGCCGTCCGTCGAGTTTCCCAAGTCGACCGAGAAACGCTGGCTCGAGCTTCGAGCCGCGCTCCACGATCTCGACGCCGAAGAGGAGCCGTGGCTGAGGGAGGCTTTCACTTTGGCGCGCCCCCTTCTCGATGACGGCTCGGGCCTCTTCGTCTACTCGTATCGGATCGAAGGGCGCTCGGTGATTCGCCTCACCGGACTCGCGGGAGAGCACACCGCGCCTCGATTCTGGAGCGCGCTCTCGGCGTGGGGCGCGGAGAACCAGCGCACGATCGCAGCTCTTTATTCGCCGGGCGCGGAGACGCTCGCCGCGAGCAGGAGGCGCCTTTCCGCGAGCACGACACCCCTCAGCGAGTTTGGCGCGGCGTTCGAAGCGACGGGCGTTCGAGATCTCGTCGCGGTCGTCGGCCACGACGCGCTCGGGTCGGGCGTCGTCGTCGCTGCTCCGCGCACGCGCGAGCTCGCGCTCCCGCACGCCGAGCGACGTCGGCTCGATCGCCTGGCAGCCGAGCTCGGCGCGCTCGCTCGCTTCCGCTCTCGTCGGCTCGCGTCGGAGGTGGCGCGGCTCTCCGCCTCGGAAGTTCGCGTGGCGCGGCGGATCCTCGAGGGGGCGTCCGACAAGGACATGGCTCGAGAGTTCGGGTGCCGCCTGTCGACGGTATCGACCCTCGCGCGCCGGCTCCGGCGAAAGCTCGGCTGCTGCGCGGGCGAAGAAGCGCTTCATCTCTCGCCTCGATGCTCGAGCCAGGCCATCGCTCGTCGACTCGAGCTCTTCGAGCTCCTCTCGCCCTCCGAGTGCGACGTGCTGTCCGCGCTCCTGATCGGCGCACGGTACGACGAGGTCGCTCGATGGCGCGGGACATCCACGCGGACGATCGCCACTCAGGCAACGGCCATTTTCCGCAAGGCTCGAGTCAGTGGGAAGCGAGAGCTCGCGTCGAAGCTCTTCGGCTGAGCGACTGTCGGGAAAATACGTATTCCTCGGGCGGCCGCGCGCCGGCACCTTGAGCGCATGAGCGCCGGAGCACGAGGAGCCGTCGACGTCGAGAAGCTCGAGCGGCTGAGAGCGATCTTTCGGCGTCAGCAAGCGAGCGGTGTGTTTCCCGGTGGGCAGCTGGCGGTGGTGCACGGTGGCAGGCTCTTGGTCGACGAAGCCGTCGGGATTGCTCGCGGCTTTCGGGGTGAAGAACCGAGCGTTCCATTCACTCCGGAGCTCCGCTCCGGTTTGTTCAGCGCCGGCAAGCCCCTGGTCGCCGTCGCCGTCGCGCTGCTCGAGCAGCAAGGTCGCGTCGACGTGGAACGGCCCGTCGCGGCGTACTTCCCGGAGTTTGGCCAGAACGACAAGGCCGAGATCACGGTGCTGGACATCCTCTTGCACCGTTCGGGCCTGTACCTGCGCGAGATCGAGGCGGACTACCGTGCCTACGGCGACTGGGACGGCGTGCTCGCGCGCGTGGCGCGAGCGAAGCCGCGCTACTCACGCGGGACGCTCGCCTACCAACCGCTCGGGTTCGGCTGGATCCTGGGTGAAGTCGTGCGAAGGATTTCCGGCAAACCCATCGAGCGCTTCCTGGCAGAAGATCTTTTGGCCGCCGCTGGGCTCGACGATCTGACACTCGGTGTTGCAGCGGCCGACGCGCGCTCCCTCGCGCGGTCGTACTGGGTCGACGATGCGCCGCCGAAGCTCGCTGGAGAGGTACTCGTCGGCTTCGAGGAAGTACAAAATTCGCTGGAGCAGCTGACCGCAATTCTGCCGGGAGCCGGGACCGTTGGGACGGCGCGCGCCCTCGCTCGCTTCTACGACTGGCTCCTCGACGGGGCCCCGGCTCGTGACGGAGGCGTGCTCGTCGGCAAGGAGATCCTGTCGCGCTACGTGACACCCCAAACACGGGGTTTCGATCGCACCGTGGGGCTCCCGCTCGTCCTCGGGCGCGGTTTTGCCATGGGATGGTTCTGGCCC
>JAEZYO010000625.1 GCA_023419055.1 Pseudomonadota bacterium
GTCCATGTCGACCGCGTTGCCGTCGTCGCACTCTTCGTCGCCCTGCTTCTTGCCGTCGCCGCAGATCCCCCAACCGAGATCTTGCATCAAAAAGCGCGTGATGTCGGTCTCCTTGATGTCCGGCGAGCTCGACGGCTCCATCAAGAGGTTGTGGCGAGCGAACATATCCCAGTGCGACACGCTCGAGCCGCCCTGCGTCACGCTCGGAGTAAAAAGGTAGATCTCCCCGGCGGACGTCGCGCCGACGAGCTGTGAGGCGGCGGCGCTCAGGGTTACCGAAGCTCCCGCGGCGCCTTCGAGCACCGCGCCGTCTTCAACCGTGACGGCGAAGATCGGCACCATCTGCGGATCCGGGAAATCATCGCCGTATTCGCCGTAAATGGGCGTGGGCGGGTCCGTCCCTTGCGGGTCGACGGAGAGCACCGCCTTCGCCCCCGCAAGCTCCATGTACACCTGCGCCTGAAGCGGCGAACAATCGAGACCGCCCTGGAAGGGGTCCACGAGCACGATGTTGCCGGCGACGTCGTTCGCGTTCGTCGGCGGCTCGCAGCCGCTGATCGGATTTGCCACCACGAGCGTCCCGGTGACACCGGCCGCCGCCAAGCGCGGGCCGATCACCTGCTCGCTCAAGCGCCCCGAGAAACCGTTCACGGCGGGCGTCAGCGTCATGGTCGGCGAGCCCGCGTCGAGAAACTTGGCGGCCTCACGCTTGACGTTGGGGCCCGACCAGACGAGCCCGCGCGGGTTCACGCTCGAGGCCGCGCGCTCGCCGTCGGTCATCTCGTCCCAGGTCTTCTGCGCCGTGAGATCGTACTGCCAATGCCCGAAAATATCGGGTGTTCCGTACGCCCACGCGCCGCCCTCCGTGTAGCTCGCGAAGCCGAGCCCGTGCGCGAGCTCGTGGAGCGCGGTCGGGATGAAGTCCTCGTCCGTACCGCTCTGCCCGTCGAAGCCGTAGTACCACTTGAGCCCGGGGATGCAGCCTTCGTCGATCGCGGAGTTGAACATCGCGTCGAGGTCCGGGCTGCTCGGATCGAGATCCATCCCCTCGAGTGAGTTCGCGAGAGCGATCGGGTGCCACGTCGTGTCGTTACCGGTCACGGTGCTCGTCGCCTGCGCGAGATCGGTGGCGCCCGCCATCCCGAGCACCACGCTGAAGCCGCTACAGTCGCCGCCCTCGGTGAGATTCGTGAAGGTGATGCTGACTTCGATGGGCTGCGTGCTCGTCAGCGCTTCACCCCAGATGTCGAGCGCGTGCTGGAACGCGTTCAGGCGCTGCTCCCCGAGCGTCGTCCCCATGTTGCCGCCCACGGGAGTCACGGGGGTCGGATCGTCGAGGCCCTGACCGGTGCCCTCGTCCAGGTTGACGATGGTAAAGGTCGCGGCAGCGAGCGCGTTTGGAGCGGAGAGCCCTGACGCGAGGCCGAGCAACGCGACCGCGCTGAGTTGACGGCGCCTCACGGCTTCTCCTCACCGATCGCGAAGTCGACCGCAGACTGGGCGTCGTCGAAGCAGCCTCGCTCGCGGGAACCATCGGGATTGACGCGCAGGACGGCCGCGTGACCGAAGCGCCCGTGTAGGTGCACGCCCTTCTTACCGTTCGCGAGCGCCCTCTCCTCGAGCCCTTCTCGGGAGCGGTTGAGCCGCGGCTCGATCACTCGCTTCAACGCCTGCACGCGTTGCTCTCGCGTCAGCGCGACGGCGCGCTCGATCGGCGGCTTGGGCGCCTGTGCCGGAGTGGCCGCCCGAGTCACGGCAGCGCTCTCCTTCACGTTCACCTCCGCCGCTTCACACGCCGCGAGCGGTAGGGAAGAAAGCCCGACCAACACAAAAGCGCCCACGCGCCTACACCTAAGCAGTTGTCTCGTCACCACGTGCCCTCCAAGCAGCGTCGTCACCCAAAACGTACCGACCGTATCCCGCTCCCGCCGAGACCTCAAGCGCGTGCTACACTCGCCTATGGCAATTAGTGAAATCGAGACAGCCGGTTCGGTTTCGTTAGAGGTCTTCCGAACGCTGCCGAAAGCCGACTTGCACGTCCACCTCGACGGGTCGCTCCGGCTCGAAACCATTTTGGATCTCGCCCGTTCCGAGGGGATAGAGCTCCCCGCCGACAGCGTTGCCGGCCTCCGCGACGCGATCGGCTGCGGCAACAACTTCGGGTCTCTCGTCGAGTACCTCCGCGGGTTCGACATCACGCTACGGGTGATGCAGACGGAACCTTCCCTCGAGCGCATCGCTTTCGAGCTCGCCGAGGACGCGCACCGCGAGAACGTCCGGTACATGGAGGTCCGCTACGCGCCGATGCTCCACACCCGCCGGGGGCTCAAGCTCACCCGCGTGGTCGAAGCGGTGCTCGCCGGGCTCCGCCGGGCCCGCGAGACCTACGGCATCAAGGCCAACGTCATCATCTGCGGCATCCGCAACATCTCGCCCGAGTCGTCGCTCGAGATGGCCGAGCTCGCGGTCGCTTACAAGAGCCGCGGCGTGGTCGGCTTCGACCTCGCCGGCGCGGAGGCGGACTTTCCGCCCAAGCACCACCGCGCGGCGTTCCAGCTCGTCCGTGACAACAACATCAACTGCACCATCCACGCGGGTGAAGCGTACGGGCCGGAGAGCATAGCGCAGGCGATCCACGTCTGCGGCGCGCACCGCATCGGCCACGGCTGCCGCCTGATCGAGGACGGGGATCTCCTCCAGTACATGAACGATCACCGCATGCCGCTCGAGTGCTGCCCCTCGAGCAACGTGCAGACCGGCGCGGTGAAGGACCTCGCCTCCCACCCGCTGAAGCTCTATTTCGATCTCGGTTGCCGCGTGACCATCAACACCGACAATCGCCTGATCACGGACACGTCCGTGTCGAAGGAGCTCTACCTGGTGCACAGCCAGATGGGCGTGCCCTTCAGCGACGTGAAGGCGATGATCGTTGCCGGTTTCAAGTCGAGCTTCCAGCCCTTCCACGAGAAGCAAGCCATGCTCCGGCGCGTGACCGCCGAGCTCGACCGCTACGACGACGCCGGGCGCCTGAAGAGCGCCTCGCCGGAAGGCGAGCGCGAGCGGCTGAGCTCGGAGCGCCCTAGCCGGCAGCGTGGGAGCGCCCTCGTGGCCGACGCCGAATAGTCGGCGCCGGCGCTAGAAGATGATCTTCTCGCGGAGCTCGTTGCCGTCCATGGCGCGCGACAGCTCGTCGATCGCCTTCTCGACCTCGGGTTCGCTCGACTCCGGGTAGCGCACGAGGAAGCGCACGAACAGGTCGCCCTGGTCGTTCTTGCGCTTGACGCCTCGACCCTTCAGCCGAGCCACCTGACCGCTCTGCGCCTGCTTCGGCACGCTGAGCGTGACGGGCCCGTCCGGCGTCGGCACGCGCACTTTGCTGCCGTGGTACGCCTCACCCAGCGTGATCGGCAGATCGAGGTAGAGATCGAGGCCCGAGCGCTCGAAGAACGGGTGCTGCTGGACCCGGATGTTCAAGATCAGGTCGCCGGGGGGCCCGCCGAAGGGGCCAGGCTGCCCGTGGCCGGGAATGCGAACCTTGTCGCCGTCGCCCGCGCCCGCGGGCACCCGCACCTTGACCTCCTCTCCGCCGTCCTGGAGCCGGAGCCGAAGCTCGGCGCCCTTGATCGCGGAGATGAAGTCGATGGTGACCTCGCTCGCGACGTCAGAGCCCTTCATCTGTTGGGCGCCGGCCCCGGCGCGACCGGCGCGCGCTGCGCCGCCGCCGAAGAGATCTCCGAACAAGTCGCCGAAGCCAGCTGCGCCACCACCACCCGCGCCGCCGAAGAGATCTTCGACGCTCGCGCCCTGGGGGCTCCGGTAGCGAACTCGACCTCCGCCGAAGCCGTCGCGATAAGCGCGCGCGGCCTGGGCGTCGAAGCCCTCTCGCACGCCGTCCTCGCCGAACTCATCGTAGAGCTTGCGCTTCTCGGGATCGCTCAGGACCTGGTGCGCGCGGTTGACGGCCTTGAAGCGCGCCTCCGCCTTCTTGTCGCCCGGGTTCTTGTCCGGGTGGAGCTGCGCCGCGAGCTTGCGGTAAGCCTTCTTGATGTCGTCGGCGCTGGCGCCCCGATCGACGCCGAGCTCCTTGTAGAAGTCTGCGGCCATTCCGACCCAGGAAGCTAAGCGCGACCGGTGCCCTGGGCAAGGGGGCCTGCCGGCGAGGCGAGCTCGTCGGGCCCTCAGGAGCTCGGTCGGGCGCGGCAGCTCACGACCAGCGAGTCTGCGTAGCGGTCAGCGGGCTGATCGCTGAAATCCGCCGTGAACCGCAGGTCGACAAAGCCGTTGTAGTGGAGCAGCGCCTCCATCTCCCGGGGGAAGAATTGGCGGTGCGTGAGGGGGACGACGTGCGGCGCTTCCCCTTCCGGAGTGAGCTGCATCCGAACCAGGAGCAGCTGCCGAAAGGCGTCGTACTCGAAGCGCTCGGCGTAACGGACGAGCTTTCCGGTGGTGGGGTCCTTGTACCGGGGCGCCCCATAGGTCTTCTCGGGATCACGCGCGAGATCCGCCGGTTGGGGCAGCGAAAAATCGAACACGAAGCGCCCGCCCGGCGCGAGGTGCTCGTGTACCCGCGCGAAAAACGCCTCGACGTCGGCGCGCTCGTACAGGTGGAGGATGCAGTTGAAGGGCGCGATGACGAGCGGGAACTGCTGCGAGAGCTTCACCTGGCGCATGTCGCCGTGGCGAAACTCGACGCGGCCTCGCACCTGCTTCGGCTCGCGTTCGAGCTTGGCCTCGAGGTCGTTCAGCATCGCCCGCGACAGGTCGATGCCGAACACCCGGGCGCCGGCTCGAGCCATGGGCAGCGCGACGCGACCGTTCCCGATGCCGTACTCGAGGACGTCGCGATCTTCGCGCGCGAGGCGGACGTAGAAGTCGACGTCGTGACGCCGGTCCTTGTACGTCTTCGTGTAGTACGCAGGGTCGAGGTAGTGCGCGAGCGCGCCCTCGTCTCCCGTTCGCCCGAACTCGGCGATGTCGTCCGGAAACTCCGGAGCGCCGAGCTCGTCGTCGTCTTCGTGTGCCACGCGCTACCGCGAGGCGTCGGCGATCAGAGCGCCGCGCGCCCGATCTCGTTGATGTACTCGAGCACCACCTCGGACGAGTCGCGGTGGAAGCGAACCTTGCCCGAAGCGATCTCGCGCAGGCTGACGACCGGCGCCTTGTTCTTGGCGTTGACCAGCGCGGGGGCCCCCTTCATGAGCTGGCGCGTGCGCGTCGACGCGAGAACCACCAGGGCGAAACGGTTCTCTTCCTGCTCGAGGCAATCTTCGACGGTAACGCGAGCCATATCGTGGGGATCCTTTCGAAACGGGAGGGGGACCTTAGTCCCCGGCGAGGCACTGGGCAAGCCGGCGCGGTCGCCCGAACACCCTCGAGTGTTCACCCTGCCACGCCCGCCGGCATGTAAGTCCAATACTTTCCAATATTTAGCTTCAGGCTCCGCTCTTGCTCTACGAACCGCCGAGGAGACACGGTCCATGCGGTTCTCGAATCTGGTTCAGCAAGTCAAAGAGGTCAGCCGGCCTGAGTGGTTCGCGGCGAGCGCGCTCTCGGTCGCCATGTTCTCGGTGGGGTTCTCGGTTTCGGTCGCAGCCTGCCATGCCAAGAAGGCGGAGCCGCCGGGGCTAAAGCCGGCGAGCACCGAGAAGGTGGCGGAGGTAGCAAAGCCGGCCGCGCCCGTGGTGGCTCCGGCGAGCAGCGTCACCCAGGCTTCGGTCGCTCCGAAGGCGAGCGCCGCTTCTTCGAGCGCGCGCCCCCCTGCTCTCGCGGCGAGCCCGCTCGCGGTGAAGCGCTTCGTGATCGCGAGCGCGGTCGAGTCGCGCGAGCCGGTGCTGGCGGAGAGCGTGTCCGTCTCGACGCGGCCGCTCTTCGCGTTCGCCGAGCTCGAGAACGCGGGCGACTACCAGCAGAAGGTGCGCATCACGTTCGAGCTCCAGGGAGAGCGCGCCAAGAGCAAGAGCGTGGGACACGTCGAGCTCGCGGTTCCGGGGAGCAGCGCGCGCTGGCGCACCTGGGCGAAGACGGAGCTCATCGACACGCCCGGACAATGGGCGGCGGTGCTGCGCGACGAGAAGGGCAACGAGCTCGCGCGCACGCCCTTCGAAGTCACGCTTTAGGCAGGGGTCGCGGCGGGGCGCCGATCTCGCGCGGGCTCGGCGTCGCCCTGCTCGAGCTGGAGCTCGACCATCGCGCGGTAGGTGCCGCCCCGGCGCATCAGCTCGGCGTGGGTGCCCGCCTCGCGGATCTTGCCTCGATCGAGCACCACGATGCGGTCCGCGTCCCGGATCGTGCTCAGGCGGTGCGCGATCACGAAGGTGGTGCGGTCGCGCAAGAGCTCCTTCATTCCAGCTTGAATGAGGCGCTCGCTCTCCGAGTCGAGGCTGCTCGTCGCCTCGTCCAGGATCAAGATCGCAGGGTCCGCGAGCAAGGCGCGCGCGATGCTGAGGCGCTGGCGCTGGCCGCCCGAGAGCTTGACCCCGCGCTCACCCACGAGGGTGTCGTAGCCGTTCGGCAGGCGCAGGATGAACTCCTCCGCGTTGGCCCGGCGCGCGGCGTCGCGCACCTCCTCGTCGCTCGCGCCGGGGCGCCCGTACGCGACGTTCTCGCGCACGCTGCCGTCGAACAGGAACACCTCTTGCTGCACGAGGCCGAGCAAGCCGCGGTAGCTCCTGAGCTTGAAGTCGCGCAGATCCACGCCGTTCAGGAGGATCCTGCCCGAGGTCGGATCGTGGAAGCGCGCGACCAGATCGGTGACGGTGGTCTTGCCCGCGCCGCTCGGGCCCACCAGCGCCGTCACCGATCCGCCCGGCACCACGAGCGAAAGGCCCTCAATGACGGGAGTGCCGGCGCGGTACTCGAAGCTCACGTCTTCGAAGCGGATCTCCTCGACGCGCGAGGGAGCAGGCATTGCAGCGGGAGCGTCGGGCTTCTCCTCGGGCTTTTCCAGAACGTCCACGACGCGCTCGAGCGCAGCGAGGCCGCGCTGCGTCTCGCTGATCGAGTTCACGATCGACATCACCGGATCGAGCAAGCGCCACAGGTAGCCCTGGAACGCGACCAGCGTCCCGACCGTGGTCTGCCCGATGATGACGAGGTAGCCCCCGAAACCGATGACCATCACCTGCGCGAGCGGGAGGATGAGATCCCAGATCAGGCCCACCGTGCGCTGCGTGCGCGTGGCGAGCATCTGCTTGCGAATCACGGTGTGGTGACCGATGGCGTACGCGAGCTCCTCGCGTCGCTCACGCCGGAAGCCGCGCACGATGCGGAGGCCGTTCAGGGCTTCGCTCACGCGCGCGTCGATGTCCTGGCGATCCTGGCCCATGCTCTTCCAGATCACGCGGATGCGCCGGATCCAGAGGTTTTGCACGAACACGATCGGCGGCATCACGAGCATGACGGCGAGCGCGATCTTCCAGTTCAAAGTGAAGATGATCGAGAGCGTCGCCGCGAGCCGCACCAGCGACAGCACCGGGCTCACGAGCGCCTGCTGCAAGAGGCTCGTCGTGTTGTCGACGTCGCCGGACAGGCGCGAGATGACGCCGCCCGTCTTCATCTCGGTGAGCTCGGAGAGCGGCAGCCGGAGGATGCGATGAAAGAGGCTGCTCCGCAGGCCGAACGCGAGCCTCGCGTTCAGGAGCTGCATGCGGAAGCTCCGCGCCAGGTTGAAGAGCGAGTTCGCGACGAACAGGCCCACCATCAGCGCGGAGACCTCGATCAGGAGCCTGACCTTCTCTCGGGGAGAGAGCCCCGAGCCGAGGATCACGTCATCCACGAGGTGTCGTGAGACGAGAGGCCAGGTCATGTCGGCGGCGATGCCGATCAAGGCGAGGATGAAGATCGACCCGAGAGCCTTGCGCTCGGGGCGCAGCCACTCGAGGTACCTTCGCGCGTAGCCGTTCTTCTTGCCCGATTCCTTCGAGCTCGGGGCCGTTACGGCCCCTCGTTTCTCGAGAAAGTCGGAGTAGCGCGCGCGAGACGTGGTGCGAGACATGGAGCGGGGAGGGGACAGCGCGTTGATTTAGCACCATCGTCCGCGCCCGTTCGGGTCGCGCGATTCGTCACAATCCCTCCTCCCGGCGAGTGCCATCATGCGGAGCTTGCCTGGCTCCGAACCACTCATCGCGCGCGTCTACCGCTTCGGCCGCGCGCTCATCGTCGGGAGCGGCGCCACCATCACCGATTTTTCGGTGTTCACGGCGTGCGTGAGGGCGCTCGGGATCGCGCCGGCTGAAGCGCGACTCCCCGCGCTGCTGGCAGGCGCGTGCTTTCAATTTTTTGGCAACCGGAGCTTCACGTTCCGTGCTCGGGCGGGGAGCCTGTCGCGCCAGGCCCGATGGTTCGTGCTGTTCGAGGCCGCCGCGCTCGCGCTGAATTTCGGGTTGTTTCGCCTGCTTCTCCAGCGCTTGCCGTGGCTGCCCCCCGAGCTCGTGACGTTCATCGGCACCTTCGTGGTGTTCGTCACGTTCGCCTACCCGATGCGAAGGCTCGTGATTTTCAAGCTTCCTGAGCGCCACCCAGCCGAGCCGCACTAGACTGCGCGGCGATGCAGCTCCTCGTGAACCTGGACGTTCCGGATCTGGAACAGGGCATCGCCTTTTACACGCGCGCGTTCGACCTACGCCTGACGCGCCGGATCCCCGGGGCCGTCGCGGAGCTCGTGGGTGGCGGCCTGCACCTCTACTTGCTCGTCAAGGCTGCTGGAACCCCGGCAACGGTACCGGGCGGCGTGAACCGCGACTATGCGCGTCACTGGACTCCGGTGCACCTCGACCTGGTCGTGGACGATCTCGACGCGACGCTCGAGCGCGCCGTGGCCGCGGGGGCCCGCCTCGAAAAGCCCGCCCGCGCCCACTCGTGGGGTCGCATCGCGATGCTCGCCGATCCGTTCGGTCACGGCTTCTGCGTGATTCAGTTCTTGAACCGCGGCTACGACGAGCTCCCCTGGGAGCCGGCAAAATAGCTACTTTGCGCGTTTGCCGTCGAGCGCCTGGAGGTGCTTTCGGGCAAGCTCGAAGACGCTCGTCACCGACGCTCGCGGCGGAGCCTCGATGCGCTCGTAGAGGACGCGCGCCGCGCTGCCGACGCCGTAAGCCTCGGCGAACGCCGCGGCCATGAAGAGCTGCTCCGGTGACGTCGCGGACAACGACGCGAAGTCTCGACTCTCTCGCATTCGCTTGAAGACGCGCTCCGCGTCACCGATCAGGCCGAGCTCGAGGTAGACGCAGGCGAGCGTCGTGAGCGTGCCGAGGTCGTCCTGTTCGCGCTTCTCCGCGGTGCGGGCCTGATCGAGCAGGTTCGCCGGCCGCGGCGACATGAAGAGCCCCGACCAGGCGGCGTTCGCGTTCGCCCGGGCGTGCGGCTCGCTGCCGGGCTCCGCCTCTCCAATCACGATCTGATACGTGCGGCGCGCGCTCACCACGTCGCCGAGCTGTTGCTCGACCGCGGCGAGCGAGAGCAGCGCTTCCGTTCTCTGCGGGCCGGGCGCGGCCCGCCGTTCCACTCGACGGCGCAAGAGGCGCTCGTGATCGCGTCCTCGACCGCTCCGCTCGAGGGCGCCGAGCCGGAGGTTTTCGGCGATCTCCGAGCTCGGCTGCAGGCTCAACAAGCGCTCGCTCGCCTCGAGCAGCCGCGCCTGATCGTTCGCCGACTCGGCGGCGAGCGTCACGGCGTGCTCGAGCGCCGTCGCGTCGACACCGGCTCGACCGCGCGCGGCGAGCAAGAGGTCGAGCGAGCGACGACCTCCGGCGCTGTCGCGACACAGCGCCGCGGCAGCGAGCTCCGGCTCACCCTTCCCGTCGGCCCAGATCACGATGAACGGGTCGAAGCGGAGCGGGTCGCCCGTGAGCTTGGCGTCGACGCTCTCCACCGCCCAGGTGAGCCACTGCCGGGCCATCTTCTCGTTCTTGCGATCGAGCTGGTACAGCGCCTCGCAGCCGACCGCGCTCGGACGGCCACCGGCGCGCACCAGGTAGCGACCACCCTCCTTGAGCACGAAGTAGTCGATCGACGATCCGAAGAGCCCGCCCGCCTTCAGCCGCACCCGATAGCCGACGTTGTCGTTGCCCGCGAGCTGGCTCGTAATCGGGTCCTTGGTGGTGTCGCTCTTCTTGCCTCGGATGCGGTCCTTCGCGAGCGCCGTGGCGAAGAGCTCGATCGAGGTCGTCAGGTCATCGCGGCGCGCCCGACTGGCGAGCACCGCTTCGAGCCAGTTCGGCGCGACCGTCACCGTCAGCGGCAGCCCTGCGGTGCGATAGAAGGCCCGTTGAGCCGCGAGCTCCGGGCTCTTCTTCTTGAGCTCCGCGGTCTCCACGCGGTCGAGCGAGCGCGCGAGGGTGGCTGCCATGGCGTGTCGGAGCGACTCCTCGGCGCCGTCAGCCGCCTCGAACAGCTTCGCCGCCTCGCCGAAGCGGCGCTCCGTTTGCAGCACCTTCGCGGCGGCTTCGAGCGCCGCGGCGCGATCGGCGCCCTTCAGGCGGAAGCGATCCGCCTCGGCGATCGCCGACTCGGGCCCGCGCCGCATCGCCGCGAGCGAGACCGGGATCGCCACGGGCGTCTCGGCGGGCTCCATCTTCGAGAGCCTTCGCGCAAGCTCGTCGTAGCGCTTGCCGTAGAGCAGCGCGTAGAGCGCGTTGTGCCGGTAGCCTCCCCCTTCGTAGCTCGCGAGCACGTCCTCCGGGATGGCGTCGTAGACGGCGACGGCCCGCTCCAGATCCTGAGGGTTGCCGTAGCGGCGGCCCAGCTCGTCGTGCTCGTAGATGACCGCCTGTTCGATGCGCGAGTACGTGTCGTCGGCGTCGAGCGCGATCGCTCGATTGAACGCGTCGAGCGCGCCTTCGCGGTCGTAGCCGGGTTGCAGGTAGCGACCGAGCTCGTCCTGACGCAAGGCGACACCGAGTGAGCGCTGGGCGACCGCGCTCGACGGATCGAGCGCGACCGCGCGGCGCGCGAGCTCACGCGCGGCCACGGAGAAGCCCATGTCCGCGAGCGTCAGCGAGAAGCGGAGGAGCGCCGCCTGGGACTTCGGCTCGGCTCGCACGTGGCTCTCGTAGAGCTCGAGCGCTTCGCGTGTCTTGCCCTCGCGGATCAGCCGCTCGCTCGTGTGCTCGAACTCGACCAGCGGCCGCCGCCCGCGCTTCCAGGCTTGATAGCCCTTCCGGAACCGCGAAAGCTCCGCCGGCGAGAGCTGCTGCTCGTCGAGCTCGAAGCGGAACGTCGCCTCCACGACGCCGCCCGGGAGCTCGCGGAACCGGCGCTCGAGCTTGGCCGGTCCGAGATCGTACGGCTCAGTGGTGGGCAGCTTCTTCACCTCGAAATGGCGAGGAGGAACGACCTTGTAGCGGACCTCGGCCCGATAGCGCTGCGGCAGACGAAGATCGAACTTGCGCGGCTCCTCTTCGAAGATCGTGTCGGGTAGCCAGGACCAGAGCGCTCCGTAGTCGAGGAAATGCCAGGCAGAGAAGAGGTCCGTGTCGCCGACGCTCGTGTCCTTCACGTCGAGCTGGATGTCGAGCTTCTGGCGCAGATCGGAGACGTTTCCGACGCGGTTCGCCGCGAGCGTGCCCCCGTACTCGTCCTTCGCGTACGTGGAGAGCATCTTCTTGACGTCGTCGCGCGTCCCGGAGAGCGACGAGCGCATGCGCTGCTCGAGGAGGCCGGTCGCGGTGCTCGTCTCCACGAGCGTCGAGGAGCCGAGCTCCGCCATCCGCACCTCGCGCGCCTCGAGGTACGTGTTGTCGGCCGCGCTCGACGTCGGCGTCAGCGTGAGCCCTTCGGTGTCGTCGCCGATGACGAGCGCCAGGCGGCCCTGATCCTGGCCAGGCAGCTCTCCGGCGCGCGCGAAATCCGAGGTGGGGTCGATCCAGATCGGGCGCTCACCCGGGATCACCACGATGGCGTGATTGAAGACGTCGAGGGCCGGGATCTTCGGGCGCACGTCCTCGCCGGGACCGGTGCGGAGCAGCGCGAGCCGCGCGGGCAGGCCCGCCGCGCGCAGTAACCCCACGAGAAGGAGTGACTGATCCTTGCAGTCGCCGTAGGCGCGCTTCAGCGACTCTTCGGGAGCCGCCGGCACGATCGCCGCCTGCCCGAACGAGACGGACGTGTAGCGCACGCGCTCGCGGACCGCCGCGAGCAGCTCGTTGGCCTTGTCGAGATCGCTCGCGCTCGACTGGATCGTGCGGCGCGCGAGCTCGTCGAGCGTGTTCCCGGCGAGCTTCTGCTCCACGATGGCGGAGTACTCCCGAGCTACGCTCCGCCACGACTCGACCGTCGAGAACGCGACCGCGGGCCACGGTGGCATGTCGTACGGCGCGAAGTAGTCGACGCCCTCGACGGCGCCGTAGTTCTTGCCGCTGAACACGATGCGGCGCCGGCCGTTCTTCGTCGTCTCGGTTCGCTCGACCTTCACGTCGAGGAGCTCGAGGT